>JBAWYZ010000056.1:0-11345 GCA_037143255.1 Leptolinea sp.
GAGAAACTGCGCAAAAGACTGGATACCTCTTGGTCAGGTGCTTTCTACCGGGAATTCTTTTCCAGGCTGGATGAAACCCCATTTGCGAAACTATATGCAGATATACCCCCCCGGCCGAATGTACCAGTCAATGTAATGGTGGGTCTTGAATATTTGAAAGCAGGCAACGGTTGGACGGACGAGGAACTGATTGATGAATTTGGTTACAATTCTCAAGTACGGTATGCACTGGGGTATCGTCAATTGGGGGAAGGAGATTTTGAGCTACGAACGTTGTACAATTTCCGAGAACGCTTGAGCCGCTACATGCAGGAGACGGGGATCAACCTGCTGGACAAAGCATTCGAGCAGGTGACCGACCAGCAGATCAAGGCATACCAGATCAAGACCGGAAAACAGAGAATGGATTCAACCCAGATTGCGAGCAATATACGCGAAATGGGGCGCTTGCAACTATTGGTGGAAGTACTGCAGCGGGTTCATCGCATGCTGACCAAGAAGGATCAGGAAATGTATGTCGAACCGTTTGCGCCATTTACCCAGGGACATGCCGGACAGTATGTGTACCACCTCAAGGGACAGGATACAAATGAGCATTTGCAGAGGATAGGGGAACTGATGCAGCGTCTGCTGGTTGAACTTCAACCCGGATATAGTCAGGAGCCAGTCTACCAGGTACTGGAACGAGTATTTGGTGAGCATTTCAAGGAGGAAGGGAAGGTATTGAAGGTAAAGATCAACAAAGAATTGAGCGCCTCAAGCCTGCAATCCCCCGACGATCTGGAAGCCACATACAGACAAAAAAACAAAAAAACCTACAAAGGCTATGTCGCCAATATTACAGAAACCTGCGATCCGGAAAACAAACTGCAATTGGTCACCAAGATACAAGTGTCATGCAATCACACAGAAGATGCTGAATTATTGGTGGATGCCCTGCCCAATTTGAAAGACCGTACCGGGATAGACACGCTATATACAGACGGCGGCTACGGCAGCCCAGATGCAGACTTAACTTTACAGGAACACCTGGTTGAACAAATCCAGACTGCCATACGCGGACGAATACCCAGCAGCGAGAAGCTCAATTTGGCCGATTTCAAGATCAAACAGACAGAGAGTGGAAAACCGACCCAGATCATCATCTGTCCGCAGGAACAAACAGTGGAAGTACATGCAAGCAGCCAGAAAAAAGGATGTGTGGCTCATTTTGATGGCAAGGTGTGTGAGACCTGTCCTTTCATAGAGAAATGTCCGGTTCAAAGAGGAAAACGGGATACCCGCTTTCACCTACATTTTACACAGAATCAGGTAAACATGTCTCAACGGCGACAAAGAAGTATGATCCATCAGAAAGAAGGGCGTAACCTGCGGGCTGCCGTAGAAGCCACGGTTCGCCAGGTGAAACACCCGTTTCCGGCCAGCAAGCTGCCGGTGAGAGGTCATTTCAGGGTAACCTGCATGATGATCGGATCGGCTATGGTGGCGAATGTAAGCCGTATACAACGCTACTTGGAGGCTAAAAATCTGCTTGAAATTGAGCAAAAGAAGGTCCAAAGTGAACTGCAACGCCCTCAAAAAACCCCCTCTGTTTCATTTTTTGACTGGTTAAATTGGGTATGGAGAGGCTGGAATTGGAATAATTTGCTTTCTACGCAAAGTTTTGGCTGTTAAAAACCGAGTATTTTCAGTAGAGTCATAGTATTTATTTTGACATTATTTCACAAAGAGGGAATTATTGCCTATCAATTTCTAAATATATTGAAATTAATATCAACTTTTTGATTTCAACAATCCATCAATCCGCTCAAGCATCAGATCTGGGTGGAGCCCTGATATAAGCAGTTTTATCCAAGATGGATCGCCGGATTGCACCAGACAGGTAGCCATCCCTGCATCAATCCCCATTTTGATATCAGTCTCAAGGCGGTCTCCAACCATCATACAACGCTCTGGCGGAAGATTGAGCATATTCATAATCATCTCTACCATAATTGGCGAGGGCTTCCCAACAATCGGATCACATTTCACCCCGGTGCAAGCCTCAATGGCCGCGATCATCGCTGCGCAATCAGGCTCACCTCCGGAAGGCGTTGGGCAGTAACGGTCGGGATTGGTAGCCACTAATCTTGCACCTGCTTTAATGGCATCATAAGCAATCTGAAGTTTTCGGTAGTCAAAAGAACGATCAAACGACGCCACAACAATATCGATCTGGCCAGCTATCTCTGACAATTGGAAACCAGCTGATTGCAACTCGCGTTTGAGAGGTTCCTCGCCGACCACATACAACCGGGCACCGGGCGCAAAACGCAGCAGCCATTGGACCAATACATAAGACGAGTTCACAATGTCCTCAATCGGTGTGGGGATACCCATCTTGCTGAGTTTTTCAGCATACTGCTCGCGGGTTTTGGTTGGATTATTTGAGACGAAGATGGTGCGCTTGCCGGCTGCCCGCAACGCGCCAATTGTCTCTGCTGCGCCAGGCAATAATTGGTCTCCCAAATAAATCGTGCCATCTAGGTCAAAAATATAAGCGCTAAACATGAGCTCAATTTCCTTTTTCCGCATTTTTCGCCCAGTAGCCGCCGGGTGAAAACAGCTCTTCCACGCAAGCCTCCAGACAACCCGTCTCGGCAGCCAGGTCAAAGAGCGTATACCGGCTGCGAATCTGCCGGGCCAGGAAATATGTTGATTTTAATTGCGACATATCCTTGCCGATCCCGGATGGGGTAATCACGCCACCGGCTGCTTGCAACAATCCGCTAACTTGTTCGGCTGTCATTAATTGAGCTTGCAATTGCTCGCGCAGTCGCGGCCAGCAGCTCTGGATCAGTTCAAGGCGGGCTGGCAATTGATCGGCGCTGAGATATTTGGACATGCTTTGCTCAACGAAAATATCAGCCAACACCGGGTTTGAATGAGATTGCCGAATATTCTGAATATATTGCTCTCGGGTTGGCCAGTTTTTACAAATCGTGTTGATATTAAGGTTCTTTAAATCCCGCTTCAATAATTGCTCGAACAATGCGGCAGTAGCAATTGAACCTAGACCGACCTTTAATCCATGTGAAACCACCCCATGGGTGGTTTCCTGCATCTCCCAAAGGTGACTGATGAGATGCTCTGCTCCCGAAGCTGGTCTTGAAGACTTGAAAATCTGCAGGGATAACCCGCACATTACTAGTCCTTCTATGAGATTTTCAATCGCCTGCACATTTCCTTGTTGTAGTAATTGCGGATTTGCCGTCCACTTGCGTATTGATTCTTGAATTAATGACCATGAACGCTGGTGGATCGTTTCTATGCCCAATGCATCCGCTATCATCCAATCGGCTCCTGCAAAAACCTTCCCGATTAGATCGCCATAACCTGAGGTTGTCATTTTAACTGGTGCATTAGCAATAATTTCCAAGTCAGCTAATAAAGCATAAGGCGCCGGGCAGGAAAATGTTTGTTTATAGCCGTCCTTAGATATTGCGGCCCCGAAGGCCGTGTAGCCATCCATTGAAGCGGCTGTAGCAACAATCATGTAAGGTCTGCCAAGGCGATGTGCAGCAAGTTTGGTAAGGTCGTTTAACGTCCCCGAGCCGACAACAACTGGGATAGCATCAATTTCTCGCAAGAAATCCTCGACCCGCTGAACATTTTCATAATCAGCATACAAGGTTGGTTGACCTGGAAAAATGAGCGGTAATGATGCAGCGTGTCCTGCGGAGATAAGCTGCTGGTAGACAGCATCCCCTGCAACTTTGAAAGTGTTTTCGTCTGCCACGACAACAGCTTGTTTGTCGTTAAAGCACTGCGTGAAAACAGCTTCCACGGAGGAAAGCGCCCCAACACCGATAACAATAGACCGGGTATCCGTTGCCTCTCGCAATGCTGCATTAATTCGCTCGTTTTCCATAAGTGTTTCCTCCAAATTTTGACTTGCGTGTGCAGTTGAGATGAGTGGTATCGGTTACCAATAAATATCTTTCAGGGGTTGAAAGAATTTTGGCGAGGACAATTTACTTGACCGCCGAAGAAATTTTACTTCAAAATTCTTTTCGCGCCCCAATTTGGTTTTAAGTGGCAGCAATTCCCATCCGATATTAATAAACTTCACGAGATATTCGGAAATTTCTAAATCAGCCTGACTAACTTGTTTATGACAAGTATTGGCGTATGTTTTGTCTTGCGTAGCGCCCCGATCCCCTGACGTTTCCCAAATCAAAAATCGGATTTGGACTACGAGAAGTTGTTCTGTTTTGCAAAATACTGTGGTTTACCTATTTATTACTTCTCCTCCTTTAGATTCCGCTTTTGGGAATTTGGCGAAAGGTTGGGAGGGCTTGATTCGGCAACCTTGAAGCAGTATTAGTGAGAATTGCAGCAATTCACCCTGCCTAGTTGACTTTGAATACATTTCCTCCTATAATAATTATTATATTTGACATGTAGTAATTAATACCCTCCGATTCACTGATTCCCTCTGGGATACGTGAACGATACGGCATGGAAAGTAATTTCCATCGCCCGCCATTGCGCAAAGGAGGACACTGCCGATTTGATCGGTGGTGTCTCATTTGCGTTTTTTGTTGTTCATCAATCTTGCTGGTGGAAAGGGAAAAAAGAGGAACATATCCAGAAAACCAAAACTAATATCCAAAATCTGTTGTAATTGACGTTGGCAATACCCTATCAAAAATCAAGGAGAAATCAATGTATATCGTTCGCGTAAATATGACGGATCGGAAGTGTTCAGTTGAGGAAGCGCCTGAGAAATATAAATTCCTGGCAGGCCGCGGATTAACTTCAAACCTTATTTCAGATGAAGTGCCGCCTTTATGCCATGCTTTAGGCCCCAACAATAAACTGGTTTTTTCCGGCGGAATTACAACCGGAACCTCTGCCCCAACTTCTGCCCGTATTTCTGTGGGTGGAAAATCGCCATTAACCGGTGGAATCAAAGAAGCTAATGCCGGCACTTCCTGGGCGGCTGATCTTTCTGTTATGCAAATCAAAGCCCTGGTGCTCGAAGGGCAGCCTAAAGAAAAAGGTAAATACTGGGGATTAAGCATTTCCCATGACGGAACAAAGCCCAAAGTAGAATTCTTTGATGCAAATGAATACACCGGCAAACCACTACCTGAGGTATTCCCCAAAGTTTATGGTAAGTTTGGAGAAAAAATATCTGTAGCCAGTATCGGTATGGCCAGTGAGCATGGATATGCCAATTCCGGTATTGTCTTCAACGATTTGGCAAAACGTGCCAGCCGTTATGCCGGGCGCGGTGGTTTAGGCGCTGTAATGAGCAGCAAGGGTGTGAAACTTATTGTCTTGAACCGGCAGAATGCCCCAGGAGTCAAGATTGTTGATCCGGCGCTCTTTGAACAGGGCCGCAAGAAGATGATCGAAGCCCTGCGCACTCACGCAATCACCAAACCAAAAGGCGCTTTGAACTCTTTCGGGACGGCTGTTTTGATTAATATCTTGAATGAAGCCGGCGGTTTGCCCACTCGTAATTTCTCCAGTGGCCGTTTTGAAGGCGCCGCGAAAATTGCCGGTGAAGCTATTTTTGAAGGCAATAAACAACGCACTGGAAAAGAATTATATAACCACGCTTGCAGTCCGGGATGTATTATCCAATGCTCCAATACCTGGCATAAACCCGACGGCACGGAACACACTTCCTGCATTGAGTATGAATCGGACTGGGCGTTTGGTGCAGATTGCGGTATTGATAACCTGGATCAAATTGCAGAAATGAATGAGCTCTGCAATAACTATGGACTGGATACCATTGAAACCGGTGTGACTATCGGTGTAGCTATGGAAGCCGGTGTCCTTGCCTTCGGTGACGGCAAAGGAGCCATCAACCTGGTGCATGAGATGGGCAAGGGTACGCCCCTCGGCCGCATTTTGGGCGCCGGAACTGCCGCCACTGGCAAAGCATACGGTGTCACCCGCGTGCCTGTTGTAAAGAATCAAGCCATGCCGGCTTACGAACCCCGCGCTGTAAAAGGCATTGGGATTACTTACGCAACCACCACCATGGGCGCCGATCATACCGCCGGCTATACCATTTGCCCCGAAATTCTGGGCGTCATGGGCAAACAGGATCCATTGAGCCCCGAAGGCAAGGCTGGATTGAGCCGCGCTTTCCAGGCGACCACCGCTTTCATTGATTCCTCCGGGCACTGTTTGTTCATAGCCTTTGCCATTCTGGATATTGCTGCCGGATACGAGGGTATGGTTGAAGAATGTAATGGTGTCTTAGGCACCAAGTGGACTGCCGAAGATATCCTGAAATATGGCGGCGATGTACTGAAAATCGAACGGGCTTTTAACGAGGCCGCCGGTATTCCGAAACAAGCCGACCGGATTCCAGAATTTATGCTGACCGAACCGCTGCCGCCGCACAATCAAGTCTTTGATGTGCCCGATTCAGCCCTCGATTCAGTCTACGGCGAACTGTAATTTCTGATTACTGATTGCAGACAGGGAAAGAGGAACCTTCTTTCCCTGTCTGTTCGTTTATACTTAAACGATGCCAAAAATTATCAAAGATAACCAAAACCGAATTACTTTACCGGAAGATTTCTTGCAGCGCCGCCATCTGCCAGAATATGTGGATTACTGGTTGGATGAACATGATGGTGACATCATTTTGCATTCCCGGCTGCCCGATGCACAGAAAATCTATATTGAGGCGACGACTGGCTGCAATTTGCAATGCAAAACCTGCATCCGCAATGTTTGGAGCGACCCAATTGCCCCGATGGATAAAGATACTTTTCAGGCGATTTTGGATGGAATGGATGCCCTGCCAAACCTGAACCGCGTTGTTTTCACCAGTTTCGGGGAGCCGCTTACCCATCCGAATATCATGGAAATGATAGCGGCAGTCCGCAAGCGGAAATTGGATGTCACACTGGGAACCAATGGGCTGCTTCTCAAACCGGATGTATCCCGTGAATTGATCCGATTGGGCGTTAACCGAGTAATGGTGTCGATTGACGGCGGCAGGCCAGAAACCTACAGCGAAATTCGGGGGGCTATGCTCACCGAAATTGTAGATAACATCAAGAAACTGAATGAAATCAAAGAGGAAATGCATTCATTATTCCCCTCCATTGGGGTTGAATTTGTCATTATGAAAAGCAACGCCAGTGAGTTGGAAGATGTTGCCCGTTTATGTGCCAACTTGAATGTCTCCAAACTTTTAGTTAGCAATGTGTTGGCCTATACTAAAGATATGGTTGGTGAAACTCTCTACAGTCATGAACCAGTCAATCCTTTTCAGACAAATAGTTGGGCTATTCGATCCGGCGCCTGGGTGACCTGGGCCACGCAGGAACTTCCCCGCATGCATTGGGGAGCGGAAAGGCGCTGCCGTTTCATCCTTGACCGCTCCATCGTGGTTGGTTGGGATGGAGAAGTCTCCCCCTGTTATGCGCTGTCGCATAATTACAGTTATTTCGCCATCGATGGGATCAAAAAGCAAGTTTGCCGCCACTCTTTTGGCAATGTCAAAACGTCCCCAATCGCTGAAATTTGGATGTCAGAGGACTATGTCCGATTCCGCAGCGAAGTGCGTGAGTATCACTTCCCTTCCTGTCCGGATTGCGACCTGCGGGAAACCTGCGATTTACGCAAAAATAATGAAGGCTGTTGGGGGCTTAACCCATCCTGTGCCGATTGTCTTTGGGCGCAAGATATCGTCCGCTGTCCGTGAGGTATTTATGCGAGTTACCGTGAAACTGTTTGCCACGCTTAAGGAATACGCACCTGTTCAGGGATTATCCGGGACGCCGTTTGATATGGATGTCCCCGAAACGACCACCCTGGGCGATATTATTGAGATTTTGAAACTTCCTGTGGCGGAAGTAAAAATACCGTTTGTGAACGGAATCGTAAAATCATTTGACTGGAAACTGAACCCGGGAGATGATCTTGGCATCTTCCCACCGGTGGGAGGCGGATGAAATGACAGAAATCAGCATTGATACCTGGTTGTATGGAATTCTGGGAAAATATGGCGGGGATGAAAATGAGCGAATATTTGCAAATATGCAGGTTTCTTTGGAAGAAAACAGCACGATTAAAGATTTGCTGGAAAAATTGAAAATGCCGACCGAAGAACGCGGCATAACCTTTATCAATGGCAATTTGAGCGCCATGGTAGGCTTGCAGCCGGATTTGACTCATGTATTAAGAGATCAAGACCGGGTGGCGTTTTTCCATCTAAATGCCATGTGGCCGTTCCAATATCGGCTGGGTATTAAGATGGCGGATGAAATGACCGATGCTATGTTAGCCAGTAAGGATATGGGGATTCATCATACGTATTAATTGTCTGATAGGTTTCTGCCCTTTCAATTGAGTCTACTTCCAATAAAATGGATTTGATAGGCCAGACGATATGCTGGTCAGTATTCCCCTATTTAGCTCCTCTGTCGAGAGATTTCACTGACCAGTATTTAATTATAAATTGTAGGGTGAGGTCGCTTTTGACCGTACCATTTACCAGTCCCCCAATTAACCTTGCCAGAAAAACGTCGCTATACCAGAAACAGAAACTGAGTTCAACTCGCATTATCAAGTTAAATCGGTTTATCTCATGTCCTGCATAGCGCAACATATTTAATTATTACAAAACAGGATATTAGGGAAAATCGCTTTTTCATAGGAGGATAGGAATAAATTCTAAATTATCCCTCTGAAATTATATTTTACTTGAATATATATAAACCTGTTGCGATATTTTTCATTTGCCGTTTTTCGATAAGGGATTCTCTCAAAAACAGTATAATCTATTCTCCGCATAAATTCCCCGTTTATCCAATGGAGGTTTTATTGTCATATAAATTTGAAAAGAAGGATATTGTCATAATTTCCATCTTTGCAATCCTTCTTGTTATTGGGATATCCATCTACCGAGATTATGGCATCCATTATGATGAGAAAGCCCAGATATTAATTGGCTCTGCCAGTTATAAATACATCATGCAGGGGGATCAAGACCTGTTGAATTTTTCGGACCGCTATTACGGGCCGTTTTTTGAGGTTCCTCTGCTATTTCTATCAAACCAAGTACCAGCAACTGAAATGATATATTTACGGCACCTGGCAGTCTTCCTGACTTTTTTTGTAGGCTCGATCGTTTTCTATTTTCTTGCACGACGGCTATTTAATAATTCATGGTGGGCTCTTCTGGCTACAATTTTACTTGTCATCAGTCCGCGTATATTTGCTGATTCCTTCTACAACTCAAAAGATATTCCCTTCATGATTTTTTTCATGATAGGAGCCGGGGCACTGATGAAGGTATTGGGAATGTTGTGTAGCAGGCAGTCGGGAATAAAACTCTGGGGGATGGCAATTTTGCATGCATTTTTTTGCGCAGTAACAATAGCTACTCGTCTCCCGGGAATAATCCTGGTTGGTCTATCTATTGGTCTGATTGTTGTCGCAACATTGATTTATCATGAGAATTTGAAACGAAATACCATCATTCTTGTTTGCTATCTGGTTTGTACGGTTGGGTTAACCGTATTTTTCTGGCCGATTCTATGGCATGATCCAATTGGCGAGTTTAATAAAAGTTTTCTTCGCATGAGCCGTTACCCATGGTCAGGGTCAATGCTATATCAGGGAGAAATCATCCCGGCGCGGAATACGGTCTGGCATTATTTACCGGTTTGGATCTCAATCAGCACTCCATATTTACAACTGGGTGCATTTGTAATGGGGGGTATTTGCCTGATAAAGGTTTTACTGAAACGGTTGAGCATCCAGTTCAAAGAAACACTCAAATCCTGGAGAGACTCTATCACACCAGACAGCCTGGACTGGATGGTTGTTTCCGGATGGCTGGTGATCCCATTCATTGCGATTTACGTCTTCCAATCAATTCTTTATGATGCCTGGCGTCAGATGTTTTTTATTTATCCTGCCATCGTTTTAATTGGAGTATACGGCCTGAAAACATGTTATGAATGGCTGATCCGCGTGTTCAGGAAAAGGACATTTGGCGTAATTCTATTTGGAATAATCATCAGCCTGGGAATACTGGAGCCTGCAGTGTTTATGGTGCAAAACCATCCGTTTGAAAATGTGTATTTCAACGCACTTTCCGGAGACCCTGCAACACTGCGTCAGCGGTACGAAATGGACTACTGGGGTCTTTCGTACAAACAGGGTATAGATTATATTCTGACACATGACTCAAGAGATAAGATCAAGATTTTCACTACAATTCCAATCGAATTGTATGTAGAGTATATGCTTCCAAAAAGTCAGGGCTCACGATTTGTTTTTGTAGAACCAAATGATGCAGAATATTTTCTATCAACTTACCGCTGGCATCCCAACGATTATCCATATTCCGATAAGGTCTTTTCGATAAAGGTTAGAGGAACGGAAATAATGACGGTATATCGGTTAAATAAGGCCGAATAGTTTTTGGCAAAAGGTAATTATTCACCACTGGGTAGAAGACGGTCAAAATTGGATGCTGGTTAACCACCCATCAGTTTTGCCAGCCATTGAAAGAGGGCATAATTATTATTGAGAAAGTTGTTCGTCGGGCCGGAGATGCCGAGGAGGATGCCAAAACCCACTGAAATTACACCCAGAATAACGCCGAAGGTCTTCCATCCGAAAAATGGTTTCTCTGCGCATTGCCAGAAACCGAGTGTGGCGAGTAAGATCAATGTGGGGCTGAAATCCAATAAATATCGCATGGCCGAAGCAATATAGGTTACACTGGTCAAAATAGCAACAGTAGCGCTAACGACCAGGATCAAATCTTCCGGACGCGGGTGTCGCTTAATAAACAGCATCGGTAAAAACAGAATAAACGGAGAGATGAACAATAACCCGGATATTGGTTCTGTGTAATAGTAATTCTCAGGCAAGCTGATGAAAAACGGCCACATCGATTCGGTGATCCAGGGAGCGTGAATGAAAGGGAATTCACCATCAATCAAAGGTGGGCGGAAAAAATCGCTATACAAACTGGGCAATATGTATGTTGTTGAAAAAACCTGTTTGTAGACTTCTGGATAGGCCGGGCCGGTAAGCTGATAGCGGTGACCGGTTTCAAGCACAGAACCAAAACGGGCGATGTTATACCAGGCCAGACCGCCCATCCCAAGCGAGAAGGCAACCGCTGCAGTTAACAATGCACGCCTGGACTTAAGCTGGAGGAGAAACACCACAAAAAGGCCCGCATAGGCTACGATGATAGGCAAGGCTAGGCTGGCACGGCAGCCAACTGCTGCAGCCCAGGCCAGTCCAGCTGTGAAAAGCCAGGCTGCTTTGTTAGGGTTAGCCTTAAGCCCAGTAAGCGCACA
>JBAWYZ010000057.1:0-11268 GCA_037143255.1 Leptolinea sp.
ATACAGCCTTGAACATAGCTTTGGAGGCCATTGACAGGTTGAAGACAACCGCTTCATCCCTACAGCGTGCTTTCATATTAGAGGTGATGGGGCGGGATTGCGGCTATCTTGCGTTGATGTCAGCTATTGCTGGTGGCGCCGAAGCGTGTCTAATTCCGGAAGTAGAAACCGACCCGGAAGATTTAGCCCAGCGTTTACGTGCGGCGTACCAGAAGGGTAAGCAACATGCTATCGTTGTTGTGGCTGAAGGCGCAAAATACAATGCTGAAACCCTGGGTCAATATTTCACCTCGCACCGCGAACGACTGGGTTTTGACTTGCGGGTGACAATCCTCGGGCATGTGCAGCGGGGGGGTGCCCCCAGCGCCTATGATCGCATTCTGGCCTCCCGACTGGGTGCAGGTGCAACTGAAGCCCTTGCTCGCGGAGAAACCGGCGTGTTGGTGGGAATGATCAGTTCAAAAGTCGCCACAACGCCCATTGATGTGGTGGCGACAACCAAAAAAGAACTCGATATGGGTCTCTTTGAGCTGGCCAGAATTCTCGACTAATCTAAATAAATCAGTGGATTATTAATCACTGATATATAATCATTCTTTTACGTTCCAGCGCAAAAAGGCTTCGATGAATCCGTCCAGGTCGCCATCCAGTACGCCCTGGGTGTTGCCCACTTCAAATTCTGTGCGGTGATCTTTCACCAATTGATACGGATGTAACACGTAGGAACGGATCTGGCTTCCCCATTCAGTTTTGGTGTATTCACCACGCAATTCGGACAGGTGTTTGTCCTGCGCTTCTCGTTTTAATTCTAATAGGCGAGAACGTAAAACTCGCAAAGCATTCTCACGGTTTTGCATTTGTGAGCGTTCATTTTGGCACGAGACGACCAACCCGGAAGGAAGATGAGTAATGCGGACAGCGGTAGCGTTTTTCTGCACATTCTGTCCGCCTGCGCCTGATGATTTGTAAACATCAATTTTTAAGTCATCTGAATTGATTTGAATATCCGGGTCTTCACTGGCAGCCTCAGGAAGTACCTCAACCTGTGCAAATGAAGTATGCCGGCGATGGGCTGCATCAAATGGAGAAAGTCTTACAAGGCGATGCACCCCTTTTTCCGGCCTCAAATACCCATAAGCATACAAGCCTGTAACTGATATGGTGCAACTCTTCAACCCGGCTTCTTCACCGTCAGAGTAATCCAGAATTTCGGTTTTATATCCGCGGCGCTCGCACCAGCGCAAATACATGCGTTGCAAAATGGCTGCCCAATCTTGCGAATCTGTGCCGCCTGCGCCGGAGTTAATCGCCAGCAGTGCATTGCCGCGGTCGTATTTACCGGATAGAAAAACACTTAACTCAAGACGCTCGAGCTGCTGTTCAATATCTGCCAGTTCAGGCTCGAGTTCGCTGCGTAGACTTTCATCACCCATTTCAGATAATTCGAGTGTGTCATTGATGCGTTTATTGAGCTTCCGCCATCCTTCTACATCATCGCGGATTTCAGACAGGCTCTTCATAATTGCCTGTGCCTTCTCAGAATTCTCCCAAAGGTCGGCGGCCTCAGATTGTGACTGTAATGCGGCTAATTCAGTTTCCCGTTGCGGGAAGTCAAAGATGCACCATGAATTGCTGAATTTTTTCGACACAAATTTGTGCACGGGCGGTAATATCTTGCATTGCGAATGTCTCCAATCAACTATCTGGCGGCAAGGATGCCGTCGACAAATTCATTTCGATCAAACGGCTGCAGGTCATCCGGCTGCTCTCCCAATCCGGCAAACAGAATAGGAACGTGCAGTTCATGCTGGATGGCGAAGGCCATGCCTCCCCGAGCAGAAGAATCTAGTTTTGCGAGAATAACGCCGGTAACAGCTGCTGATTGATTAAAAGAGCGCGCTTGCAGCAGGGCATTCTGCCCGGTGGTGGCATCCAATACCAGCCAGACGCCATGGGGCGCTCCGGGGAGAGCTTTGCCAACAACGCGATGTACTTTCTTTAACTCTTCCATCAAGTTGAAGCGGGTATGCAACCGGCCGGCGGTATCAATCAGCAATAGGTCTGATCCACGGGCTTTGGCGGCTTCTACTGCATCGTAAGCAACGGCGCCGGGATCACCGCCGGTTTGGCCGGAGATGACTGGTAAATTCAAGCGGTCAGCCCAAACTTGCAGTTGGTCAACGGCGGCCGCTCGGTAGGTATCTGCAGCGGCCAGCAGAACCTTTTTGCCTTCATTGGAGAAATGCTTGCCTAATTTTGCCGCAGTAGTAGTTTTACCAGAACCGTTAACTCCAACCAGTAAGACCACGGCTGGGCGGGTAAGCGGAAACAATTCCAAAGGGGGTGCATCCAGGCGGCTGAGCAGTTCAGCGTGCAGTTTTTCCTGCAGTTCCGGGGCTTTCGTCAACCCTTCATTTTGCACAGTACTGCGCAATGCCTTGATTACAGATTGAGTGGTTTCAATACCCATATCCGCCTGAACCAGCGCTGCTTCCAGTTCATCCCATGTTTCTGCTGTGATGTCGCTGGTACCTAGCAAATTACTGATGCGCCCGAAAGTTTGCTTACGGGTGCGTTCAAGCCCATTTAACCACTTAGAAAAGATGTCAGCCACGAGTGCGAATTATACCTTACAGAAAAACCGATAACTTGATAGAAAGTTACTGTTCGGGAATAAAATAATCAACCACGAAATAAATGAAAAACACGGAAAAAGAATTCACACAAAATATGGAATTTATGAAAATATCTTTGGTTTCACACTAAAATTTTATTTGAATTCTAATGTACGATTCGTAGTTCCTCTTCGCTGATGCCATAAAATGCCTGTTGAGCAGTTGTGAAACAAAATACTTTTATTGCCGATTTTGGTGTTCCCCGGCCAATTGACCACAGCCCGCTTGAATATCGATACCGCGGCGTAGGCGGATGGTGCAGGGAATTCCGACAGTTTCCAGTTCGGCTACGAAATCACGCGCCCGGCTGAGTGGGGTAGCCTTACCGGCATATTCATGAGTCGGATTTAGCGGAATAACATTTACGTGGCAAATTATCCCGCGAATCAATTTGATCAGTTGTCGGGCATCTTGCGGGCTGTCATTTACATCCTGAATTAAGGCCCACTCGAAAGTCAATCGACGTCCGGTAATTTCCACATATTCACGGCAGGCATTGATTAATTCATCCAATGGATATTTCTTGTTAATCGGCAAGAGTGATGAGCGCAGATCATCATTGGCTGCATGCAGGCTAACAGCCAGATTGATCTGACGTTTCTCGCTGGCAAAGCGGCGAATCATTGGCACCAGACCAACAGTTGATATGGTAATGCGCCGGGCGCCCAGATTGAAGCCGGACTGGTCGTTCAGCCGGTCCATAGCCGCCAGCGTATTGTCATAATTATGGAAGGGTTCACCCATGCCCATCACCACTACATTGGTGACATGTTCGCCTTCAATGGCTAACCTGCGCGCATAATACAGTACCTGTTCCACAATTTCACCACTTGTCAAACTGCGCGAGAAGCCCATTTGGCCGGTGGCGCAAAACACGCAGCCCATAGCGCAGCCTGCTTGAGTGGAAATACAAAGCGTGCGGCGCTGATCGTAATTCATAAGGACAGCTTCTACTGATTTGCCATCCAAGGTTGCGAAAAGTGTTTTGACCGTTTCGCCGTCGGAGGATAACTGGGTATCAATAGGAGTCAAGCCCTTAAAAACGGCATCTTCAGCCATACGGGTTTTCAATTCACCCGGCAGGTTGCTCCATTCTGAAGGAGCGGACTTCAAGTTTCGATACAGACCTTCCCAGATTTGATTCACTCGAAAGGCAGGTTGTTTCCAAGTTGCCAGTAATTCTTTTAGCGCCAACCGTTCAAGGTCATAAATTAGTGGTTTATTTTCCATCAGCTCTCATTTTATGGAAAGCATCTGCCATAGATCAGCCGCTACCAGGTCGGGCTTGGGTTGCCATTGTTCCAGTTCGGCAAGCGAGGTCACACCGCTCATTACAACCCCTGTACGACAGCCAGCACGCTGGCCACCCAGAATATCAGTATCCAGCCGGTCGCCAATTGCCAGAGTGGTTTGAGGTGAAGACCCCAATCGCTGCATGCTGATTTCGAACATGGCAGGTTCAGGTTTGCCTGCAAAAAGTGGTTGTGTGCCAGAAGCGGTGGTAACTGCCGCAATGATCGATCCGGCTCCCGGGAGCAAACCGCGCGGGGTAGGAAAGGAGGCATCTGGATTAGTGCCAATGTAGAGTAACCCGGAGCGAACTAGAAGCGTGGCCGTTTCTAATTTTTCATACGTTAGATCACGGTCCATTCCGACAATCACAGCCTGGGCATTCTTCTCATCATGATAATAACCAGCATCTTCTATCGCAGACATAGTGGAAGGAGTGACCACTCCATAAACCGGACCGCCTTCAGGGAAATTGCGTTTTAACAGGGCTACGACGACTTGGATGGAATTGATAATCTGCCAGTCTTCTAGTTCTACACCGAAAGATCTCATCTTTTCCAGATGCTCATCAGTATTGCGAAGGGCATTATTCGTAGCCATGATGACGCGCAGCCCCATTTCCTGGATGCCAGCAAATAGACGGGGCAAATCTCCCAGAGATTGATCCCCCTGGTACAAAACTCCATCCATGTCCAGAATTAGCCCGCGAATTGTTGGCGTCAGTGTTTGAATCATAATTTCTCCAGAAAAAAGGCCGGCGAGTTTATCTCTCCGGCCTTTATTGTAATGCGATTGCAGGTTTACTTCTGCTGTGATTTCAAAATTTGATCAACCAGACCATAATCTACCGCTGACTGAGCATCCAGGTAAAAGTCCCGTTCAGTATCGCGCTCGATCACTTCTAAAGTTTGGCCAGTAGCTTCTGCCATGATTTCATTCAGGCGGGCTTTTAATCGCAGAATCTCTTTGGCTTGAATTTCGATGTCAGATGCCTGTCCCTGGGTGCCTCCAAGAGGCTGGTGCATGTGGATAGTGGCATGTGGCAGGGCAAAGCGCTGACCTTTGGTTCCGGCTGATAGCAAAACGGTTCCAAAAGAGGCGGTGACGCCTACGGCTACTGTGCTGATCTTGTTGGAGATCATCTTCATGGTATCCAGAATTGCCAGGCCGGCATAAATCTGTCCGCCCGGAGAGTTGATATACATCTGGATATTCTTGTCCGGGTCTTCATGATTCAGAAACAGAAGTTGAGCGACAATCACGTTGGCTACCTGATCGTCAATAGGGGTTCCCAGAAAGATGATGCGTTCTTTTAGCAGCAAGGAGTAAATATCATAGGCGCGCTCCCCGCGGCCGGATGATTCGATTACCATCGGAATTACAGAGTTGAACATTGCGTTACTCATTTATTCTCCTAATGTTTTGAACAAACAACCTTAACCTCAAGAGGCTGCTTCAGTCTCATCGGTCTTGGCTTTTTTAGCGCGGGTTGTTTTCTTGGGCTTGGTTGCAACTTCGACAACTGGTTCATCAGTTTTTGTAGCGGTTGAGTTCCCAGAGGCCATATCCCTTAGAAATTCCAGAACCTTGCGGCTCATTGCGCGGTTGGCGGCTTCGAAGGCTACTGCTTGGCTGAGCTGTTCTTTTGAATAGTTCTTCCGCATATCTTTCAAATCATTGGACGAGCTCATCTCATTGACTGTTTGATTGAAAGAGAGTTCCAATTCCTCATCGGAAAGTTCCAGCTTTTCCGTCTTGCTAGTTTCGGTGACCAATAGAGAGCGTTTCAGCCGTTTTATGGCAACCGGTTTGAGTTCTTTTTCAATCAGTTCACTTACGGTCATTTTGCGGATTTTCAGATAAGTTTCCAAGTCCATCTTCTGACGAGCAAGCGTATCTTCCAGAGAATGCTGAACACTGTGGATTTCTTCATCCAGTATGTGCGGCGCATACTTGAAGGTGGAAAGGGCAACCATCTTATCCATTAGTTCATCAAAGTATTTAGTATCGTACTCCGCTTTTGCATCGGATTCCAGCCGCCGTCGAAGGTAGTCTCTAAATTCATCTACAGAAATGAATTCACCGATCTTCATTACAAATTCATCGGTCAATTCTGGCAGAATCAATTCCTGGATGCTGCGTAGTTCAACAGTGAATTCCATCTTCTGCCCCTGCAGTTTTTCCACGGGAGTATCTTTGGGGTACTTATAAGTGAATGTCTTGCTTTCACCATTATTCATACCAATGACATTCTTGGAGAAACCCTCATACGGCCAGGTTTCTACTCGCACGGTATTTTTGCCGATAACCGCCTGGTGAGGTGTTTTGTTAATAAATTCTTTTTCTTCACCTTCCGGGGGTTTGACATAGACTGCTGAGAGTTCCATATTTACCAGGTCACCTTCTTTAGCAGCGCGTTCAACCGTAGTTGCAGTGGAATAGCTGGAAAGAAGCTCCTGGATAGATTCTTCCACATCGGCTTCGGTGATGGTCTGTTCAACATATTCCTGTTTGACAGACTTTAAATCACCAAGGGTAACAACAGACGCCAATGGGATGGTAAATGAGAATTTCGGAGGATTGGTGCTGATGATTTCTTCCAATTTTCCGGAGCCAGAGACTTTGATTTTGGATTCAGTTAAGATTTCGGGATACTTTTCATCTACCAACAGTTCGATTGCCTGGTCTCGGACGGTTTCTTCGCCGAACATACGCAACACTACCGGGTAGGGCGCTTTGCCGGGGCGAAAACCCGGGACTTTTGACTTTTCCGAGATACGCCGGGCGGCTTTGTGCATATACTGCTCAAGGACGGAGTTTTCAAACTCCGCAACAACATTGACCTGATGGTCATCACGAGGGGTGGTTTCGATCTTCAAAGATACATTCCTTTTGTTAACTAAGGTTCCAGTGGGGATGGAGGGACTTGAACCCTCACGCCTTGCGACACATGATCCTAAGTCATGCCTGTCTGCCAATTCCAGCACATCCCCACGCTAAAATGCCGACAAATTTTATCACTTATTGAGGTAATAATACGGCAAAACAGACGATAAATTATGTATCTTGTAAAGTTCTAACAATTCTTCATGAGGCTTTGAGAAAGATCATGCCTGCCTGCTCTAATTTATCGGTCATCTGCTTAGACGTGCAAAACCGGATTGTTCAAAAACCTTAGATTCTGAGATACGAAAGAGACAACATAACGAAGCATTCATCCTTTATCATGGGAAAAAAGCGCTGAAAAAAATGATATGCGTACATAAATCAAAATTACCATTCCGTTTTCCGCAATATCTTTAGCGGACCAATGCCGCTATTCGCTTGGGTACCCATTTTAAGGAGTTCGATCACGATTGAACGGGTGACATTTGTGTTTTCACTTACCAGTACCTTTCCATTGATATCCTTTACTGGTTCAGCAAGGAGCATACCTACCTCCAGCTCTTCCAGTGTGATGACCTCTATATGCTTTTTGCCTGGCTGGGATTGAAAACTATGCAGGCTTTTTAGAGAATTAAGGATTTCCTGGTTGTAGATGTTTTGCTTGGCAAGGAGCGTGACAAGAATTTGGTCATGCAATAACCCCTGTAAATGGAGTTGGTCATAGTCTATACAAATCTTGAGGATATGTGACCCCAGGTCAACAGTGTAAGCTTCTGGGACTGCCGGGTCGAGGCATAAATCATCGAGAGAGCGACCTTGCCCGGCAATCATCCGACTGACCAATTCGAGACGAGGGATATTTTCCAGCAGTTTACTGGCGGTGAAAGGGTGTTTGGAAAATACTACAGTCTCAGAGGCGCTTAGCGATTGGCCATCACTAATTTTGTCCAACATCTCTTGAGGAAATATAATCCACCCCAATTGAGAAAGAGCGGCGGCAGCCTCATACTGCCAGCTATCAGTTATTTTTAGTTCTTTAATAATATGGACGACGAGCTGTTGGATACGCAACGACCGTCCATAAGCTTTTGTATTGACAATTGCCAACACCTCGGTAAGCAACCCAATCGATTCCTTTAGTGTCTTTTCGAGTAACTCCTTTTCAGCCATTACTAATTGGTACTGTCTTAACCCGGCATCTAATGATTGACTGAGGAGCTTGCCAGTACAGGGTTTAGAGAGAAAACGAAATATTTGACCCTGGTTAATCGCATCGATTGCGGTTGGCAGGTCTGTATTTCCAGTCAGCATCATGCGGACAGTGTTGGGGGCTATTTCCATCGCCTGGATCAAGAATTTTATACCATCCATTTTCGGCATACGGAAATCGGACACAATCACTGCAAAGGGACCATTGCCGGAAATCTTTTCCAACCCTTCTGCACCACTCTCAGCGGTTTCAATATTGTATTGAAAGCTCAGCTCACGTCGGAGTGATTCAAGCAGAAGGATTTCGTCATCAACCAGGAGAATTTTATTTGTCATTGGATACTTCCATTGGTAAACGAATTATAAAGGTTGTGCCACGTCCAATCTCGGTTTCGAATTCTAACGTCCCGCCATGTTTTTTTACGATTACAGTAAAGGCGATTGCCAAACCCTGACCAGTGCCGCGGCCAACATCCTTGGTTGTAAAGAATGGATCAAAAATTTTATCACGAATGTCTTCCGGGATACCCGTCCCGCTATCGGAGATGCGGACTTCAATCCAATTGTCCACCTGGAGACTGGAAATAACAATCTGCCCCATTGACACAGTTTCTTCACCGCCCGCATCCTGGATGGCATGAACGGCATTAATAATTAGATTGAGCACAACCTGACTCAATTCGCCGGGGAGACAATCGACAGCAGGAAGGTCTTTCGCAAGATCAGTTTTGATTTCTGCCACATTCTTCCATTCGTTACGAGTAAGAGAAAGGGCGTTTTGGATGATTTGGTTCAGATTGGCCATCTCTTTGTTTTCACTTCCAGGATGCGAGAAATATCGCATGGCAGTGACAATGCGGGAAATTCTATCGATGCCCTCAAGTGATTCCTCAATTGCCTTGGGCGCTTCTTTCCTGAAATATTCCAGGTGGACGGCTTCAGCTTCTTTTTCCAGAGAAATAGCCATTTCGGGAATGGCGGTTCCGGTTTTGACTGCCCGGTTTAATTGATAGACTTTATCGATAAGCTGGAGAACTGATTCCAATTGCTGACCTACAAAACGCAAATTGCTACCGACCAGTTGAGTAGGTGTGTTTATTTCGTGTGCAACCCCCGCTGCCAATTGACCAATCGCTTCCAATTTATTTGTTCGGCCTAGTTGCTGCTCAAGCAATCGCCGCTCTGTAATATCAGCCCCAACTAGCAAAAAGCCTGGTTTGTCATTATCTTTCAGAAATAAGGGGGTCAAAGTTATTCCTAATATGCGAGTGGCTTCACCTGGAGAATCCAGGGAAATATCATCCATTCTGACCTTTCTATTGTTTTCTATACATTCGGTTACTGCAAGGGAAACACTTTCCCAATTCCAATTGATTGGCAATGAAAAGAAATCCAGACCAACGACATCATTGGAAAAATGTCCGATCATTGTAGTGGCGACATCATTCCACTGAGTAATCACCCGATCGCTATTAACCCCAATCAAAATTGAGGAGATGGAGCTAAGGATTTGGTGAATTTCATTGTAAGTCTCGAAAAGGGCTTTTTCTCCCAACTTACGTTCAGCGACTTCATGGATAAGATCATAGTTGAGCTGAATAAGTTCTGCAGTTTGTTCTTCAACCTGACCCTCGGCAAGTTTTTGAATAACATTATTTGAAATTATCGTCACCATTTCCTGAAAAATCGTGCTCATTTCATCAGTCATTGTTGGTTTGTCTATCTGACTGCGGCAAATGTCGAAAGAAAACCAACCAAAAGGTTTCCCGTCGAGCTTGCAGGCAAGTACTGATGTAAATTCTATGTCCTCAAATTCCACAAAGGCTGAGATTATCGGTTTGGCAATCGCCCTGAGCGCTTTAGGGATTATCTTAAGTGCACTTTCAGGTGTAATGACAACATGATCTTTACCAATGAAATACTTTGCCAAAAACCCCGGCACTTTATTGCCTTTTGTTGGTTTTATTCCAACATTACACCACTCTATCTCGCATTCCAAATCAGAAGAGGTATCAAATTCGTTTACTAACCTGAGGAAGCACACCCGGCTTACATTAAAAACAGGACCAATTTCATTTAGTAATTGCTGGATAAGAATTTCGACATCAATTGATTTTTGCGATGCAATCCTCCAAATTTCTGCACGCAGTCTGCTATATTTATTCTGTTCCGCTATTACTCCTTTTAGATTTTCTGTCATTTGATTGAATGCTTTCCCCAAAGCATCATAATCAGATTGAAGTTGGATGCTGACACCCAGATTGCCTCCTGCTATTTGGGAAGCAGCCGATGCCAGCTGGATTAGGTATGCCGACATACGCTCAAATGCCAACCCAAGAATATCGTTTTCTGACCTTGGTTGGATATTTATCGCTAAATCTCCCTGAGTAATCCTGTCAGCTGCTCCGGCGATATAACGCATATAATCGACAATCTGACGAAAAGCAAGAGAAAGATCATAAAGCTCATCACGGGAACGGATTACGACATTCGCACTGAAATCCCCACTGGCGAAGGCCAAAGCCCCAATTCGCAATCTTTTAAGTGGACGGCTGACAGCAAAGAACAAACTAAAATATGTAATTAAAGCAAATAATGTAACAGCTACCAGAATTATGATAGCGAGGCGAACCAGTGTGCCGGCCTGAAGTAGTTGAGCCGAATCTTTTGAAATGACAACTTCTACGAGCCCCAATGTTTGGGGAGGGTTGCTGTCGGTTTTTATGATTGGAACAACAAATCCGTAATACGAACCAAATTCATCAGAATACGCAACTCGATGCACCTGCTGATCTTTGAATGCTGCAAAATGATCAGGCGTTGCATAAAAAAATGGATATCCAACGCCAGAATCACTTTCATCCAGCCAGTAAAAAAGATTGCCGTTCTCTAAGAGGTAAATGCCAGCCCAATCCAAGCTGCTGGAATTCAGCATATCATGGAGAGGTTTTTTGGCTATCTTATAAGCCGGACTGTTTAAATCCTGGGGCTCGTGAATCTTAAGAAGGGTTTCTTGGTCAACTGCTAAGGCAATTGCGCTAGCTGCCTTCTCAAGCCGTTGATCGAGGTCCCCCTTCCAGCGGTTCTCACCTTCCGAATAAATTAAAAACCCTGAAAGTGCCACAACTATGATCGCTAGACCGAGTATCACTACGAGCAGCTTGGTTGCCAGTTTCATGGTTTCACCTCAAGTTTATTGATGAAACCT
>JBAWYZ010000058.1:0-11260 GCA_037143255.1 Leptolinea sp.
TACAGGCAAAAGGTACCGGCGGCTTTCCTCTTTTTTGCTTCTTGCGGGTGTGGCTGGTTTTTGGTTTGATCGTGCCTTTGCATCCATTTCGGCAGAAGCCCGCACTTCTCTTCTCTTTACATTAATATCATCGGCAGGTTTCACAATAGTCGCTATCGGGTTCTTGTATTGGGATAAAATCTTTCAACAGACTGGAAAACAGGAAAAGTAAATGGCAGAAACTGACAACGAAATTGAAGTGAAATTCCTCATAAACGATTTGACCCACATGGAAATCCGGATTCAAGCTCTAGGCGGCAAACTAGTTCAGCCCAGAGTGCTGGAAGTCAATCAGCGGTTTGATACACCTGACGGTGGTCTTTCTCGGGATCGTCGGGTTTTGCGACTGCGCCGCGACCAGCAAGTCCATCTTACTTACAAAGGGCCGGCTCAGATGAACCGCACCGTCAGCGTCCGCCAGGAAATTGAAGTTGAAGTCAGCAATTTTGAAGAGACCCAACGATTGTTGGAAGCGTTGGGATACAAACCCTTCATGTTCTATGAAAAATATCGGACGACCTATTCCCTGGGCGGTGTTCTGGTAACACTGGATGAACTTCCCTACGGCCATTTTTCTGAAATTGAAGGCCCCAATGCGCAGCGGCTGCAAGAAACAGCCGAGTCAATCTGGCTGGATTGGTCACTGCGCTCCAGAGAAAGCTACTCCGCGCTTTTTGAACGGGTTAAAAATAATTGCGGCTGGACGATGCCAAACCTATCGTTCGATGAGTTTGCCGGGAAATCAGTCACTCCGGAAAACCTGGGCTTACGATTTGCCGACAGCGAAGGATAATCGCTAGAAACTTCTGCTACTAGCGTTTGCCGATGGTGGCTGCGTAGACTGTGATCACACTGTCACCATCCACGCCCAATGCCGTATTGAGCAGATCATCATCATAGGCGGCGATAGCACACACACCGCATTGAATAGATTCGGCAGCCAGGTATAAATTCTGGCAAACATGCCCGGCATCCAGCAGAACATATCGATAAGATCGTTCTGAATAGCGCCAGGTCATCCGGTTCATTTCGGCAGACCAGAAAAATGTGGCTGCGCTGGTGCGGATATGGCTTTGATTCGTGCAAGCGGTGGTCAATTTTTCGTTGATGCCGACTTCAAGATCAACTGCATAGATGAGATGTTTCAACGCAGAATAGCGGTAAAGACCTGGATTTAATTTACCAACCCGGTTGATTAAAATAGTTGTTTCAAAGGCATGGCGCGAACCGGCAGAAGGCACCGTCCGGGCAGTCGCAGGGCGGTCGGTAATGCTCTTTACTCCCTGGGTGATCCAGAGTAGATAAGAAAGCTCTTCCAAGCTCAATTCGATTTGGGAATAACGCCGCAAAGTTGCGCGCTGTTCCATTGCCTGGCGAACATCCATAGCCGGGATTTTTATCGAGGCGGGGTCCGGGAGCTTAATGGGGATGATGTCGCCTGGAATGGGTTGTTCCAGCGCTGGTTGAGGAAATCCCTTCTTCTGAGCTGGTTCTGAAAGATGGGCGTATTTGGTTTTTTCAAAAAACTCTTTTCCAATATTCATGATCAAACCCTCCAAACTCTGAATTGTTCTTTAGTGTGACTGCTCAAGCGGATATCATATTAATCTGCTGAACGCTACCCATTTATTTTACGCTGATTGATGGAAAATCCGATTATTAATTATTTGCCAAAGAACTTTGATTTCCTTTGTCTGTAAGATAAACAAAACTAGACCGTATCCGAGCGCACCAATCACCAATCCGGCAAGTGTGATAAGCCAGACGGGTTGATAAATACTATACATCAACCAGAGGTACAAAGCAAATGCCATTGCTGCGCTGGCTAAAGCGCCTTTCCATACAGCATCCAGAATAGCATGGCCGTGTAAGCCGTGCAACCGGCGCCGCATCAATATTAGGAGGATAACCGTTTCCAGGGCAGTCGCCAGAGAATTGGCCAACGCCAATCCACCGTGCGGCATCCAGCCGATAGATAAAAAGACCCGGGTAAAAACCAGGCTGAAAAAGATATTCAACGACATGGCAATCACCCCGATGATGACTGGAGTTTTAGTGTCATGTAGGGCATAAAAAGCCCGGCTGACGATTTCCACAATGCAATGCCCCACCAGTCCGGCGGCATACCACAACAACGCCCAGGCCACCAGCTCGGTTGACCGGTCGCCGAAACGGCCGCCTTGATATAAAAAGCGGATGACCGGTTCACGCAGCAGAATTAATCCTATGGATGCCGGCAAGGAAAGCAGCAGAACTGCCCGCACAGTCGCCGCCAGGGATACCCGCATTTCATCTAATTTTCCCAGGGCAACCTGGGCTGAAAATGTTGGCAGAGAGGCAATGGCAATCGCTTGCGCAATTAGAGCTTGCGGCATCAGCATCAGGGTAAAAGCGGATGTGATGGCCGTCAAACTGCCCTCGGGTTGCAAAGAGGCTAGATTAGTGTTGACCCAGAAATTTAATTGCACAATACCGGCGCCGAACAAGCGCGGCAGCATCAGGCGGCCAACTTCCCGCACAGCTACGTCTTCCAATCCCAGCTCAGGTTTATACGCAATTTTGAGTTTGATTAGAGCGGGCAACTGTACAATAAAATGCAGAGCCGCCCCTAAAACTGTTCCCCAGGCGAGGCTATAAATGCCCATCTGGGGAGAGAGAAACAGCACACCAAAAATGATGCCGGCGGAATACATAGAAGGCGCCAGCGCCGGGAAAAGAAAAATTTGATTGGCATTCAAAATGCCCATAACCAAGCCGCTTAGGCCAAAAATGACTACCGAAGGCAGTATGATGCGCAATAATTGGATGGTTAAAGCGAGTTTGGCGGGTTCATCCACAAAGCCGGGGGCGAGCAGGTATTTCACAATCTGCGGGGCAAAAAGCGCCGAAAGGGCGCTGATGAGAATTAAAAGGATGACAATGAGATTCGCAATTGAAGATGCCAGCCGTCCGGCACGTTCCTTTTCGGCGCGCGCTAGAAAACCGGTAAATGTAGGGATAAAAGCCGATGCCAGCGCCCCGCCGGCCACCAGATTGAATAGGGTTTCGGCCAGACGATTAGCTGTGTTAAAGGCTTCCATTTCCGCCCCGGTACCGAAACTACGCAAAATCAAGATTCCGCGAACCAGCCCTACCAGGTTGCTGAGAATAAAAGCCGCCATCACGGTTCCGGCGGCGCGGGCGATCTGGCGGTTGGCAAATTGTACAGTCGGGGTTTCTACTGACATATTAGGGATTATACGATATAAATAAATTACACTTGGTTCTTGCCCGTGAAATACATGTTTGCCAGGAGATAATATGCTGCCCATCAAAGATACCATCCGTTCCCGCTCCTTTCCAGTGATTACTTATCTATTAATTGCCGCCAATGCGGTCGTATTTTTTCTTGAATTATCTTTACCGACAGAAACGCTGAATCAGTTTCTGTATAGTTTTGGGGTGGTACCGGCTAATCTCAGCTTGCTTAATCCGTTTAGCTGGATAACGCTGATCAGTTACCAATTTTTACACGGCGGATGGGTGCATTTTCTGAGCAATGTGTGGGTGCTATATATCTTTGGCGATAACGTGGAAGACCGGATGGGCTCAGGCCGCTTCCTTGTTTTTTATCTATTAGGTGGTATCGCGGCTGGCGCATTGCAAGTGGTTATGGCTCCACAAAGCCTGTCCCCATCCATAGGCGCCAGTGGCGCCATCGCGGCTGTGATGGGCGCTTATTTTCTATTTTATCCCCGCGCCAGAGTGGTCACCCTGATTCCGGTTTTTGTGATCCCCTGGTTTACTGAGCTGCCGGCAGTCGTTTTTCTAGGATTCTGGTTTATTTCACAATTTTTTTCAGGCGTTTTATCCCTGACTGCTGGCGCGGGCTCTTCTGCCGGCGGGATTGCCTGGTGGGCGCATATCGGCGGCTTTATTTTTGGGCTGACGCTCGGCAAAATCTTTAGTATTGGCCGGCAGGAAATAGACTCGCGCTTAACCTACCGCGGTTGACGAAGTCCAAAGATATGGCCTGAAAATTGCTAGTAGAAAGTTCGGTACAATCAAAGATAAAATTCTTAAGGTTGGTACATGCAAAAAAAGAAATCAAATTCTCACAATTTAGAAGCGCTGCCCGATACCCAGTCCAAAAACGGGGATATGGCAGTTCAGAATCAACCAGAAGAAATGGCGATTAAGCGAATAACTGAAGCTCAGCCTAAGAAAAACCCGAAAAAACCTTCCAGGAAAATCGCTTTAACTGAAAATACTGAACTGGAACTGGAAAGTCGCCCCCGGCAGTCCGAAGAATCTGACATAGTTGGAGATGCGGAATTCAAACCAGCAGCAGCCGAAAAGGCAGCGCTACTTCGGCATCGATGGCTGCCGTTTATTGGGGCGGCTACAGTGGGCGGATTAGCCGGTTTCTTGTTGAGCTATTTCTTTCTAATTCTGCCATTGCAAAATCAACTGACCAATATTGCCGAAACTACTTCCAATGGGAATTCATCTTCCAATCAGATTAAATCCGACCTATCCACCACAAAATTAAAGCAACAGGAAATGGAAACCAGGTACCTGTCTGCGTCTGATCAATTGGAGAACGCCAACCAATATATTTTCCTGCTGAGGATGAAAGAACAAATCGCTATTGCCCGGTTGATGGTGGAACAGAAAGAAGGATATAAAGCCCGCCAGTCACTTTCAGAAATTCAGAGTCGATTCGACCATTTAAAGCCATTTGCAGTAAAAAAGGATACGGTCGCTGTCAAAAAAATGGAGGAGCTGATAAAAATTTCCATTCAGCATCTTGTCAACGATCCAGAATCGGTTAAGGTTGACCTGACGGCAATTAGCGACCAAATAAACAGGATAGAATTAACTCTTTTCCAACCTGAATAAAGATGACTACAGTTCGGTTATGCTATACTTCTATTCACAATGTTTAATTCTCCGGTTGGATAAATCGCGGGGAGCCTAATTATGGAAAATAATCAACAACCAACCCGAAACCCAATCAACCTGCTGCTGGATATCAGTCGCGAGTTGACAGCAGCATTAGATTTGCATACTGTATTAGAACGAGTATTGATGCTTTCCACCGGCAGTATAGGCGTGGAAAGAGCCAGTTTAATCGTGCTGGATGACTTGAGGAAGCCGATTGATGCTGCGTTAATTGTGGATGGGAATATTATTGCGAATAAAGCAGACCAACTATGGGCAACAGTTGAAAGCGGATTGGCTGGCTGGGTTTTACGTGAAGGAAAACCAGCGCTAATTTCTGACACCAGCAAAGATCCGCGGTGGCTGCGCAGAAAAGACGATTCTCCTGAAAAATCCGGTGCAAAATCGGCTGCGTGTCTCCCGCTCTTTCAGCGCAATGCACTGGTGGGAGTGCTTACAATCGTTCATCCTCAGCCCGGCTTTTTTACACAGGAAGATTTTAGTTTACTGCAAGGTGTGGCAGATCTGGCGGGGTCGGCGGTCGGAAATTCCAGGCTGTTCGAATCACTGCAATCTGCCAACCGGCGTTTCCGCGAATTATTTGATGACAGCATTGACCCAATATTCATCACCGACATGGAAGGTGAAATTTTGGATGCCAATCGGCAGGCCAGTGGCATCACTGGATATCAGCCGGTTGAATTGATTGGCCGTTCTCTTTTTGATTTGCAAACTCGTGATAAATCAGTCATTATGGAAGAGCAGGCGCACCTGTCTGCTGGGATGGTTGTCACTTTCGAGGCGAGTATGGTTTTGCGTAACAGAAGCAAGATGCCTGTTACAGTTCACATTCGCCGCGAAAATATTGACGGCACAGAAATGATGCAATGGCTTTTCCGTGATATTAGCGAACGAGTAGAACTTGATCGGATGCGCAATGACCTTGCAGCAATGATTTATCATGATTTGCGGTCACCATTAGCCAACGTTATTTCCAGTCTGGATATTATGTTGGCTTCTGAGCAAACTCCGAATTCTCCTGAACATGAATTAATTCAGATTGCTTACCGGTCAGCAGAACGGATGCAGCGCTTAATCAGCGCATTGCTGGATATCAGCCGACTGGAAGCGGGACAGTCAATCTTAAAACATAAAATATCCGAAGCCCGAGCGCTCATTAATGAAGCGGTTGAGATCGTGAAACCCAATTTGGAATCCAAACAACAAACCGTAGCCGTTGTTTTACCCGAAGAACCGGTCTTTCTATACATTGATGTGGATATGATTCGTCGGGTAATTATCAATTTGACTGAAAATGCGAACAAGTTCACCCCAATGGGTGGAGTCATACAACTTGGGTGCGTGCAGCATGCTGATCATGTTGAATTATGGGTTAAAGATAGCGGGCCGGGAATTCCGCCAGAAAGTACCAAAACAATTTTTGACAAGTATGTCAGACTGCAGAAATCCAATGCTCCCAAAGGTTTTGGCTTGGGTCTGGCATTTTGCCGGCTGGCGGTGGAAGCGCATGGGGGGAAAATTTGGGTCGAAAGCGCCCAGGGGAGCGGGAGCCGGTTTGTGATGACCCTACCTCTTGCAAAAGAGACTCTTGGATAGTAGTGGAGTATTAATATATGGAAGAAATTGGCAAAAACATCTTTATTGAGACCGGTTTACAAGGGGTAACCGTTGTAGCCATCCCCTGGTCGCAGGGGCAAATTTTGATTGATTCTCCTTTTCGAAGCGAAGATATCCGCTCCTGGCGAGCATCTTTGGTCAATTTGGGAGCCGGTGGAGAGCGAATCTTAATTAACCTGGATGCTCACTATGACAGAACATTGGGGGCAAGAGCGATGGAAGCCACGCTAATTTCCCAGGAAGCCACAGCTGCAGCATTTCGCAGTCGTCCACTGACCTTTAAAAACCAGCACCTTAGCACCGGCGCTGCCTGGGAACAAGGCAATAACCTGATTACAAACCGTTGGTCACCGCCCGATATCACCTTTGAGCATTCCATTGCTCTACATCCAGATGGTTTGACATTACTGGTTGACCATCGCCCGGGGCCGATGGCAGGTTCTTGCTGGATTGAAATTCCGGAAGAAAAAATTATGTTGGTTGGAGATATATTAATGGCGAACCAGCCGCCATTCCTGGCCAATGCGAATATACCAGCGTGGATTAGCTTGCTGGAGGAATTACAATCACCGCGTTTTTCAGGGTACACACTGGTAAGTGGCCGGGGCGGTGTAACCAGCGCAGCAGCAATTCCACCTTTATTAGAATGGCTGAAAGCAGTTCAGACAAAGATTCAGCAGCTTGGCGAAAAAAGTGCGCCCCCCGAAGAAACAGGCGCATCGGTTGAGACTTTCCTTGCTGCTTTTCAATTTCCTGCTGAATGTAGAAATCAATATCGTGACCGGGTGAAATGGGGATTACTGCAAAATTATTTGCATTGTTACTTGCCCGTCCGGGCCGAATCGGATGAATAATCATGCAATTAAATTTTGAGGAATGGTATCGCCCAGTCGTTGAAGTTACGCGCGGCAGAATTGTTGAATCTATACATTACGGGGCGGCCGCTGTCGTTAATAGCGAGGGGAAATTAATTTCCTCATTCGGAGATGCACAGGCCGTCACTTTTTTGCGCTCGGCTGCCAAACCTTTTCAGGCGCTGCCGTTTATTGAAATGGGCGGTGCAGAGAGATTTGGTTTTACCGAATCAGAAATTGGGCTGATATGTGCATCGCATTCTGGAACTGACAAACATCGGGATGCAATAGATAACTTACAGGCAAAAATTGGTATCGCAGAAGTTGATCTGCTTTGTGGGATTCACCCACCCATGCATCAACCTACAGTTGAAGCTCTGGCGCTAAAGGGAGAGAAGCCGACTCCTAACCGGCACATGTGTTCTGGTAAGCATACCGGTATGTTGGCGTACGCCAAAATGCTTGGAGCAGACTTGAAACGCTATCTGGAATTTGATTCTCCGGTACAGCAAACCATTCTGACTGCCTTTTCAGAAATGTGTGAAATACCCGTTGACAAGGTCGAACTGGGCATTGACGGATGTTCCGCACCGGTTTTCGCGGTGCCGCTTTATAACTCAGCGCTGGGTTTTGCACGCCTGGCTGATCCCCGGGGTTTAAGCGAGCAACGTCAAACTGCCTGCAGAAAAATATTCAATGGCATGACCCATGCACCGGGCATGGTGGCTGGCCCGGGAAGATTTGATACCCTGTTCATGGAAACGATGAAGGGCGAAATTATGACTAAAACCGGTGCTGAAGGTTACCAATCCTTCAGTATTCCAGCCATAAAAGGCAAACCTGGCATAGGAATTGCATTAAAAATAGCGGATGGTGATCTGACTGATCGTTCCCGCGGTTTGGTAGGTTTGGAAATTCTTCGTCAATTGGGGTACGTTTCCCAGGAAGAACTGAAAAAAATGGCCGATTTTTATTGCAAAGATGTTACGAACTGGCGGAAAATCAATGTCGGAGAAATTCGTCCGTGTTTCACGTTGAATTTATCTAATTAAGGACAAAGGGTTTGTATGCGAATACCGCGCGTTCTGGTCATTGATGACGATCCGACAATTGCCCGGATTGCGAAAGTAACGCTTAACAGCAAAGGGTATAATGTCGTTTTGGCTGGAGATACCCACGCAGGGCTGATTGAATTATTTCGCGAAAAAACTGATTTGATTCTGCTGGATTACATGCTTCCAGATCAAAATGGCTTGTCATTTTTGAAAGAAATCCGGGCGCATCCAGAATTGGCTGAAGTTCCAGTGATTATGATTTCAACCACAGGTCTTAGCGATGTAGTTAATGCCGCCATTTTATTGGGCGCCAATGACTTTGTTGCCAAACCATTCAATTTAAAGGATTTGATCGAGCGGGTTTCCCGGTTAGCTCCCATGCCAGAAGACGATTCCGAAGATACTCTCTTGAATAACGAACAGTAGAAATAATTTAGCGGAGTTTTTCCATTTCAAATGCATCTTCCCCATCAGCATAATAACGCTGGCGGGTTCTTTTTTTGTGGTATCCCAATTCTTCATACAGGTCTAATGCCCCGTAGTTGGATACCCGCACGCATAATCGAATAATTTTGCGTGCAATTCGTTCTTCAATAGACTTCATCAATGACCTGGCAATGCCTTGCCGCCGGTAAGCCGGATGCACGCCAACGGTGGTTATGCTGGCATTCCTCTCGAGCAGATTTTCTTCCGCGCAGATAAACCCAATGATGTTTTTTCCGGCTTGAGCTTTCAAATGAATCGCGCCGGGGATTAATAGGACGGTAATTAAATCAACAACCGGCCAGGCATCTTCCTTGAACACCACTTTTTCCAGATGATTCAGGGCGTTCAAGTCGCTTAGCCTGGCCGGTAGAATGACGAAACTCAAGCCTTATTGCCAATGCCTTTCACGAAATTACTAAGCAGGCTGGTAAATTCCATCGGGAAGATGTACTTAGTGGATGGATTGGCCGACATGGTTTTAAGGGCATCAAAGTATTGCAAAGTGACTGTGTGTTGATCCAATTTGTTGGCAACTGCGTCTATTTTGGATAGGGCGCCGGCATAACCTTCCGCTTTTAATTGCTGGGCTTTCAATTCGCCTTCAGCTCTTAAAATGTTGGATTGTTTATCGCCTTCAGCCCGTAAAATGGCAGCCTGTTGTTCACCATTGGCTACATTAATCGCGGCCTCGCGGTTACCTTCTGATTCGGTAACCACTGCCCGGCGGGTGCGCTCGGCGGTTAACTGGCGGTTCATGGCTTCCTGTACTTCCCGCGGCGGAATGATCTCGCGGATTTCCACGTTGGTGACCTTCACACCCCAACGTTCGGTAACTTCATCCAGGCGGGTCCGCAGCATTGTATTGATATGCTCGCGTTCCGAGAGGACACCGTCCAATGGAATGCCGCCGATAACAGAGCGTAATGTAGTGGTAGCCAAACCCTGGGCAGCTAGCTCAAAATTGCCGACTTGAAGAACGCTTTCCGTTGGGCTAACCAGTTTGTAATACCATAGGAAGTCAATTGAGATGGGAGCGTTGTCTTTAGTGATGGAGGTCTGATGCGGAATTTCACGCACCTGCTCGCGCAAGTCAACCCGAACAGCCCGGTCAATCATCGGTATTAAAAGCACAAGACCCGGGCCTTTTTCTCCAATGCAGCGTCCAAGCCGAAACACAACCAGCCGCTGGTATTCCGGGATTACTTTAATAGCGGAGGAAAGGAAAAAAACCACTACGACAACAACAAATCCAACCAGGCACAACAGAGGGGTAATTGTAGCAAAGTCCATTTTATTCTCCTTAAGAAAATGTTATTCGTGAAGCAAATCGGTATTATCTTGATCTGCTAATACTGGCTCAACATCTAATGTAAAACCTTCCTGCTTTAGCACTATTATTTTTGTTCCAGCAGAGATCGGAATAGAAGATCGGGCGCTCCATTCTTCATTATGAATATAGATTGTCCCGGTATGATACACATCAGATCGGGCGGTGCCAACCTGATTGATTAATTTTCCTAAACGACTGTAAGGTTTTAGCTGTAACGCTTCCAAGCCTTTGGTCGCGATAATCCACATCAGGCCGGTTACCAGAATGGATACGACCGCAGCAAGAATGGGATTGACTGCCGGGACGCCGGAGTCGAGGCGAAAAAGAAATACTGTGCCGATGATAAAAGCGGCAATACTAATAGCCAAAAATACCAAATTTCGTGATTTTCTTACAGCAAAAAGAAATGGAAATACTCCAACAAGTAGCACGGCCAACGCCCACCAGTTGACCGGCAAATTGGCTATGAAATATCCTGCAAAGATGATGGCGGTCACTGCCCCAATTTCCAGCAGCCCGGTACCCGGAGCAAATAGCGCCAGAACAGCCATTAAAAATCCGCCGACCAAAATGAGATAAGAAATATTCGGATCCAATAAGATGTTCATAGCGTCCTTCTTTTTCTATAAATCATTATATACATGTATTTGATTAATGGCAAATAGCAATTCTAAGTGTCAAAATATTATCTCACTTTCCTCGCTCTTTGGCGCCGATAATTCCGTATATCATTGCTTAAAGGGTGAGGAATGTGGGTTTGAAAAACCTTCAATGGCCATTTATTCGTGAATTAACGATTTAATAACTCGGATATATTTTTAGACACTCCTAGCAGCAGCCTGAATCGCACCCACAGGTGACTTCTTTCTGTCCGCGAAGTGCGGATTGGATCATGGCGGCGGCACAGCCCACTCCACTATCAACAAAGATGGCAT
>JBAWYZ010000059.1:0-11134 GCA_037143255.1 Leptolinea sp.
CATCTCAGGGGCGGGGCTTTCAGGACGATTCCTCACATAGTTTCGTCCTCTCGCCCAGCCCCTACGTTCCAAATCGGTAGGGGCGGACGGCCGCCTGCACTGGATGTACTGTTCCATGTGTCCGCCAACCATGTCAACTATCATTTCCGCGCTGCTCAACCATCATTCACCTGGCTGGGCGTGTATCCCTTTATCAATCTCAGGGGGGATGAATCCCTCCCCCACCGGTACAGCCTTCGTCTACTCTTACAAAACAGATGGCCACTACATTTCCCCCAGCTAACAAAACTGTCTATATACAAACCGCTAATATCTTGTATACTTATTCAATTGATGTACTAACTGAACCCTAACTTACCCAAAAAGGCTATTGTTATCCTTGGGGGCGATTGCAAAACCGTAATTACGGTGAATGCTTTTTTACTTATTATTGAGGGGCTCTTTGCGAAAATATTCCTCCTTACGTATCCTGGTTGTTGACGACGAAGCCATATTAAACAAGCTGATCCAGAGTCAGTTGCAACGCATGGGACATATTATTGTCGGTTCAGCCTTCAATGGCGCTACCGTAATTGAAATGACCGCGGCCTTGAAACCCGACCTCATTTTGATGGACCTCCACATGATCGACCCGGAAACCGGAAAAAATGACCCTGAAGCCGGAATCAAAGCGGTTCGCGAAATCCAGAAGAACACCCCCACCCCGGTAATCATGTTGACCGCTTACGAAACTCCCAAACTGGTAAAACTATCGGTGGATGCCGGTGTGGGCGCGTATCTTCTAAAACCGGTTCAGGACAACGAATTGGAACGCGCCATCATTATCAGCATTACAAGGTTTGAAGATATGCAAGCCTTGCGCCGCATGAATTCCGAGTTAGCCAAGGCCAACATGAATCTGATCGCGGAGGTCTCCGCCCGCATAAAGGCAGAGGAAACCGCCCAGATGCAAACCCGCCAAATGACCGCTTTATATGAGACATCCGTGGCAATTACTTCGCAAATTGAGCTGGGGGATGTACTTTCTATTATTGTCCAAAAAGCTGCCAACCTGATGGGCGTGGAAATTGCCGGATTGTATTTGATGGATGAAAACACCCAGGTTCTCAATCTGGTAGTCACCCATAACTTCCCGGAAGAGTTCCTGGGAACAACGCTGAAACCTGGGGAGGGGCTGGCTGGTCAGGTCTTTACATCAGGAAAACCACGATTTATTGAAGATTATTCCACCTGGGAATTTCGCTCCGCTGTCTTCGACTCTCTAAATCTGCACCGCTTTTTGGCCGTCCCATTGAAATTCAGCGGCCGCGTGATGGGTGTAATCAACGTTGGTGATTCCGCCAATATCGCCCCTTTCACTGAAGCTGAAATTCTTCTCCTTCAATTGTTTGCTGACCAGGCAGCCATTGCTCTGGATAATGCCCGTCTGTACGCCAATGTTACGCGGGAAACAAATTTTCGAAAGACCATTGAGGATTCCATCCCTTCTGGCATTTCGGTTTTTGACCTGGAAGGCAAAATCACCTACGTTAATCCCGGTTTTTGCCAAATGATAGGGTATAGCAATGAAGAGCTGCTCGGGCAGGCAGCGCCGTACAGTTACTGGCCGAAAGAAGCCGCCGAGCACCATAAAACTCGTTTCGCATCAGTCTTAAAAGGTGAGTTCCCTGAAACTGGTAAAGAATTTCAATTGATCCATAAAAATGGGCAATTAATTGATGCCCTGCTACTGGTCTCCCCCATCAAAGATGATCTGGATAAAACAACCGGGTGTCTTTATGCCGTAACCGATTTATCGGCACTCAAGATTGCGCAAAATAAAATGCGCCAGAGCGAAGAACTCTACCGCTCCATGGCAGATAATTTCCCGAATGGCATGGTTGCCTTATTTGATCGCGATTTTCGCTGCACTTTGGTTGCCGGAGAATCCACCAGTCTTCTGGAAAAGTACAACATTGTGATTGAAGGGAAAACCATTTACAGCATAAATATGGGTTTTAATATTGATTTAACCTATTGGGAAATTATGTTTAAAGAAGCCCTTTCTGGAAGTCGAAAAGCTACAGAAGTTGCATTTTATGACAGATTTTTTTCTGTGCATCTGATTCCCATCCAGCCAGGACCACTCGGATACGAGAAAGTCCTGCTGTTGACCCAGGATATCACCGACCGCAAGCAGCATGAAGCCAGCGTGGTTGAAAGTGAAGCCCGCCACCGCGCAGTTGTTGAAGATCAAACGGACTTTATTTGCCGTTTACTGCCAAATGGTCAGATATCTTTTGTAAATGACGCTTTTTGCATGTATTACGATAAACAGCACAACGAAATCATGGGTCAAGTAATAGTCCCATTTCTTCCTCTTGAAGAACAAAGTTTATCCCGCTTTCTTGAAACAGAATTAACTTTTGACAATCCTTTAGTAAGTTTAGAATCCAGTATTCAGCAATCTGATGGCAGCTTGCGCTGGCAACAGTGGACCGTCCGCGGGTTATTTGATGACAAATCTGCTCTGCTTGAACTTCAGGCGGTAGGTTTTGACATCACAGAACGCAAGCAATCCGAAGAAGACCTCATGATTATGGTGACGCATGACCAGTTAACCGGTCTGTACAACCGCTTTTACTTCCAGGCGGAAATGGAACGCTTGAATAATGGGCGCAGTTACCCGGTCAGCATTATTTTGGGTGATGTAGATGGATTGAAGTATATAAACGACACATACGGCCATTATGCCGGCGATGAACTGCTGCGACAAATTGGGGCTATTCTAAAGAAAGCTTTTAGGCCAGAAGATGTTGTTGCGCGAATTGGCGGGGATGAATTTGCCATTCTGTTACCCCATACTAGCAAGGCGAAAACCCATGAGATAATGAACCGCGTCCAAGATTTACTGGATATCCATAATAATGGCGAAGAAAGACCAAAAGAACTCTGGGAAGTGTCCGGTATCGGTATTTCTTTAGGCGCTGCAACAGCAATTGAGGGAAAAGCGCTTACAGAAACGTATAAGAAAGCCGATAAAGCAATGTATAAGGAAAAATCAAAGCGGCCTAGCCGGGGAACGGGTCCATTGACTGGAAAATAAAATTTGTAATCACCGCAAGCTCGCCCTGAAAAGATAATGGCGAACTTGCATTGCCAATTTGCGTTTACCTAACCTTACGATTGCCTTCACTTTGATGGTTTTCAAAATAACTGCCCTTCGGTATTTCGACAATTTCTGGGCAATTCATTCAGAATAGAGTACCATTGTGCTTTCAGAGTAATCAACAAACAACAGATTCAAAATCTCACATTTAATAGGAAAACCCATGGATTGGTCAATTACCGTCATCATTTTACAATTGATTGTACTTGAAGGGCTGCTTTCGCTGGATAACGCCGCTGTACTTGGCGCGCTTGTTTCCCATCTGCCGGATGATGTTCCTATCAGTTGGCCTCGCGCTCTAAAGTCCCTGGGGGATAAACTGCATCCCCTGCTGGGTAATGAGCGGACTGCGGCGTTGCGCGTTGGTTTGCTGGGCGCTTATGCCGGCCGGGCAATTATGCTGTTGTTGGCCGGGCTGATCATTCAGAATCCCTGGCTTAAAGTGCTTGGGGCGGCGTATCTGGTACGGCTGGCGTTTGACAATCTCGGTCAGGCCGAATCCGGGGAAGAGGATGCCCACATCCACCCCCTGCCCCAACGTACTTTTTGGTCAATTGTCGTCGCTGTTGAATTGACTGATCTGGTCTTTAGTCTGGATAATGTGGTTGCTGCCGTAGCGCTTTCAAATAAGATGTGGGTGATCATGCTTGGTGTAGCGATCGGAATCGTATTTATGCGTTTCGCTGCCGGCTGGTTCAGCTACCTGGTGGATAAAGAGCCTGTGCTGAAGACCGCCGCTTACATTCTGGTGTTTAACATTGGGATGGAACTGCTATTGGAGCATTTTTATAATCTACATTTTGGTGATTGGGGACGTTTTAGTATCTCGATGGGTACCATTGCAGTCTGCGTTGCCTATGCGCATTTCAAACCACTGCAAGTCTTCCGTCCGCTTTTTGTCTGGCTGGCGCAGGGCATGGCTAACATCAACGAGGTTGTGGATTGGTTACTGGTACCCTTCGCCGCCGCATATCACCTGGCCGGCAAAGGGCTGCAGCAGCTCTTCCCGCATAACCGTGCGTAAGGGCCCCCTACCAGTATATTTGCCTGACAAGTTCCACGTTAATCCATCTCAAGAGCGTGGCACTTCACATTGATTCGCCCCCTCGTCCAGCCCCTATGTTCCAAATCTGTAGGGGCGGACGGCCGCCTGCACTGGATGTTCTTTTCCATGTGTCCGCCCCTACATGTCAACCATTTACTTTGCCAACCGAATAACGCGATAATTCATCTCAAGGGGAGGGATGATTCCTCGCATTTATTCGTCCTCCCGGTTGCAGTCAATAACCCTTCAGCAATCTTCTTGAAATCGACCGAGTTCTGGCTTTCAATCTTCTCTCGCCAGGAGGCCCGCACCGCACCAACCCCACTATATGCGCCGCACAACCCTCCGGTGATAGAACCGTTGGTATCGGCATCATCCCCAATATTGATGGTGGTTAACAATCCCTTTTCGAAACCCCCACCAGCCGCATAAAAAATCCCCAGACTCAGAGGAATCGATTCGTAGCTCTTCATCCCTGCGCCGATCACCCGATAAAGCATCTCTGCCTGTTCTCGCAAAGGCCTAGTGCAATTCTCATCCACAATTCTTTTAGCCAGGGCAATTCGGTCTGCCACCGACGGCGCCGGAATATCAAATCCACTTTCCTCACCCAAATATGCCGCCCGCAAGGCATTATCCATAATAGCGGCAACATCTCTCTGCCCGCCCACACAATCAGCGATAGCCGCCGCTATCGCGCAGGCGGATGCCAACCCTGGGCGCGATCCATGCGACAGGCGGGTGAATTGAATGGCGCTTTTAACTGCGCCGTCAAAGTCGCCAGCGAAAAATATGCCGATCGGGGCGGCACGCATAGCCCCGCCGTTGGTATCACCAACTTGGCCAGCAGCGGCTACATCGCCATCAGTCAAAATGGCCATCAGAAAAGCGCGCGTGCTCGGGCCGATAACTGTCGAATTCAAAATGTTAGTTTGGATGGCCCATTCTTTCATCTTTTTTAAAAAGAGGGCTTCGTCATATCCCTGTGCTTCCGTTAACACCGAGGCAATGATCAGACTCTCCTGGGTATCATCGGTAAATGTTGCGCTGGCCAGGCTACCATGTTGCAACTGCTCTTTATCTGGTTCAACAAAATCAGTGATCTCGCCATATATTCGCTTTATCTTTTCAGGTGACATGAAAGATGCCGGCATCCCAAGAGCATCCCCAATAGCCACGCCCAGTAAACAGCCGTAAGCTCTATCAAACATTTTTAGAATTCCTATCCAGGTTAATAAATTCATTTATGTCTTCCTGCGTGAAATCAATTTGAGGACCGAGCATAGCAGCAGTGAGAGCGCCACAAGCGCAGGCCATAATTACGGTAGACCGAAGATTACTTTCTTTCAATAAGGCATATAACAACCCCCCCGCAAAACTATCCCCCGCGCCTGAACTGTCAACAGTAGCTACAGGGAAGGCCGGGACGGAGGTAATAACTCTCTCATCGAAACCGGTAGCGCCGTGAAGTCCATCTTTCACAACCACCATGCGCCCACCCTTTAGATTAGATTGTGCTGTCAGGTCTTTTTTCCAATGAAGATATTCTCCAATGGCTTGCATTTCTTTTTTGTTTGGGCAGAATATATCCGCCAGTTTTATAACCTTCTTCAAAACTTCGCGCTTTATTTCTTTGCACAATGGGCTCGGGTCAAAGAAGATTTTTGATCCGCCCGCCTTTAACCCCTCCAGTAATGTGATGATGCGTCCGGCATTTTCATATTCGACCAGACTGTAGCCAGAAAGATGCACATAAGCTGGTCTGGCCTGCAGCGCGGATTGCAATATTTCATCTGTTAAAAGGAATTGGCTGCCGGAATAGGTCAAAAAGGTGCGCTCACCGGCGCCGTCCAGCAGTGCGACGCAGTACTCGGTAGCGCCTTCCATGGGAAAAAGCAAATTGTCTTTGAATCCTTTAGCCTGCAAAGTGGATTGTATCAACCTGCCCCGCTCATCGTTACAAATTGGTGAAAGAATCAACGGATCGCCGCCCAGATTCTTAATGGTGGCAGCCGCGTTGAAAGTACAACCCCCTACCCGCTCAAATGAATCGGTGATGACGGCTTCCTGCCCACGTATAGGAAAGTCTTTAAGCACGTAATAGCGGTCAATCAACAAGCGGCCAATCAGAAGCACATCTGTTAGATATTCCATTTACTGGACATCCAGTTCCAATGTACAATTTCTCATACAGTTAGTTTTTTCTTCAACCGGATTGAGTACACAAATAGTGCAATCAAAGTGGCGATATACGGAACCATCGAAGTGAATTGGGATGGCAACGACTGTTGCAAGAAGAGGCCGAGCCCATCTGTAAAACCAAATAGCAACGAGATCAGCGCGATGCCGGTTGGGTTGCCGGAGACAAGGATAACGGCTGCCAGAGAAATCCAACCGCGCCCGGCTGACATACCCTCAGAAAACAGGGTGACATATCCCAGTGAAAGAAAAGCCCCCGCCAGACCGCACAACACACCGCACAGTATCAGCGACCAGATACGGATGCGGTTGGCTGATACGCCGCTGGTATCCAGACAAGCCCGGTTGTAGCCGGCAGCCCGCAGACGCAGCCCAAAGCGGGTTTTGAACACCAGGTAACTGACAAGGATGGTTGCAAGCACAGCAAGGTAAACAATCAGGTTCTGCCCACTCAGTATTTTTCCCAGTATGGGAATATCCTGTATCCAGGGGATATCCACTTTGGGAATGGGGACAATTTCCGGGCTGGAAAAAGCTCCTTTTACTTTGAAAATCTGCCGCAGCATATAGGTAGTAACACTGACCGCAAACAGATTGAGACCGATACCGGTAATAAATTCATCCATTTTAAGAACCACAGCAAACAGGATGAAGATCAACGCCATGAGGATAGCGCCCAAAATGGCGCACAGGATGCCCATTGGCCAGGAATTAAAGTAGTATGAACCAAGCACGCCAAAAAAAGCGCCGCTAATCATCATCCCTTCCATGGCAATATTGAAGATACCCGCATAGTACGTCAGCGAGCCTCCCAGGGCGGCCAGCAGGATGGGGGTTGCAGATGAGATCATGCCGTTGATCAGTCCAACGAAGATGTTCATGTGCTTCTCTCTTTCATCTTTTGCCTGGTTTCCAATTGTGCGAAAAGCGTTTCAAAATAACCACGGCCGGCCACTACAATCAGCACAATAACTGACTGCAATACATTGATCAGCTCTCTGGGCACAGCGGTAATCAATTCCATACCAAGCGAGCCGGTCTGCAGCACGCCAAAAAAGAATCCAAAGGCCAAAGTCAGGATAATGCCGGTATTGGCGACCATGGCGATCATGACTCCATCCCAGGCGTAGTTAGCGCCAATATCTTTGATGAAGCGGTGCGGTCCAGCCATAATCACCAGCCCACCGGCCAGTCCGGCTAAAGCGCCTGTAAGCAGCATGACAATGAGGTAGTTTTTATTGATATTGATACCGCCCAACCGGCTGAACAGGCTGTTTTGACCGGAAATGCGCCATTCGTAACCGGCGGTTGTGCGATTCATGATGAACCAGATGATGAAAAACGCCAGCAACATAACAATGATATTGGAATTAAAGTTGCCCCATTCCGGCATCCAACCACTCCTGGCGATCAAAGGCGTCTGCGGATGATTGGCATTCTTCTCAAAGAAAGGGTACGTGATTGCCCAGTACGTAAAATAATTCGCGATCATGTTTAACATCAGGGTGGTGATAAATTCGCTCATATTGAACCAGTACTTCAACAAAGCCGCCACCCCCGACCAGGCCGCCCCGCCAAGCATGGCCAGAATTAACAGTAATGGGATCATGAACACTGGCGGAAGATCAATATATAAGCCGCCTACCGTGGCAAATAATGCGCCCATCACCAATTGGCCAGGCTGGCCCAGATTCACAGGACCAGACGCGAATGCCACAGATGCAGATAAACCGGTTAGCACCAGCGGGACTGATTTACTTAAGGTGTAGGCAATTTTTCCCGGCGCAAGCGAATATTCAAAAAGGCGATAATAGGTCTCGAGCGGGTTATACCCCTGAAGCAGCATCACAACTGCTCCCAATAGGAAGGCCAGCAGCACGCCCACAATATTTACCAATATCTTACGCTTCATTCGGTTTTCCTTCGAGCATCAGATACCCCACTTCAGTTACATTCGTTTCGCGGGTGACAAGATCTGCAACCATTCTCCCCTTGTGCATCACAACCAACCGGTCGGAAAGACGGAATAATTCTTCCAGATCTGCGGAGATTAAAACCATCCCGCGCATTTGCGACTGCATCTCAACGATGCGGCTGTGAACATATTCAATGGAACCAACATCCAATCCCCGGGTGGGTTGGTCTAACAGGATGAATGGGGCATCCAACAGCAATTCACGTCCGAGGATCACTTTTTGCTGATTACCGCCTGAAAGGGATTTAAAAGCTGCTTCACCAGATGACATTTGGACGTCAAACTTCTCGCGTACTTCAGCGGTGAAAAGGCCGGCCTCCGTGAAATCCAATACGATACCGCCCCACCCCACGAAGCGTTTGTTCAAGCGGTGGTGCGTCATAATTACATTTTCAGTAATCTTCGCTGGCAAGCAGGCGCCCATATTTGCGCGGTCTTGCGAAACAAAAGCCACATACTGGCGCTTTTCCAGGATGGTTTTATGGGTGATATCGACACCCTTGGCGGTGATATTGCCGGTCGTCGGCTCGATCAAACCCATAATCGTGTTGACCAACTCCAGTTGACCGTTACCTTCCACCCCCGCAACACCCACAATTTCGCCGGCCCGCACTTGCAGGTTAATATCCATCAACCGCGCCCGCTTATCCGGGTCTTTATACGACAGGTCGCAAATCTCGAAAATGACCTCACCAACTTTTTTAGGTTTACGAATGGACTCGAAAATAACCTCGCGCCCGACCATCATTTGCGCAAGGCTGGCCTTGGTTGCATCTCCGGCTGCGATAGTGCCAATATTCCGGCCTTTTCGTAACACGGTAATCCGGTCAGACAGTTCTAACACTTCTTCCAGGTGATGGGAAATGAACAAAATGGTGTGGCCATTATCCCGCAGTCTTTTCAACTCGCCAAATAACTGGGGGATTTCCTGGGGGGTGAGCACTGAGGTTGGCTCATCCATGATCAGTATAAATACATTCCGAAATAATAATTTTAAGATTTCTACTTTTTGGCGCGCCGCAATGGAAATATCTTCCACTTTAGCGTCCAGGTCCAGATTGAAATGAAATTCTTCGATTTTTTCTTTCACCTGCTGGCGGGCTTTATTCGCATCCAGATGGTCAAAGAGATTGACCGGTTCAATGCCGAGGATCACATTTTCCCAAACGGTATATTGCGGAATCAGCATAATCTCCTGGTGCACCATGCCAATTCCAGCTAGAATGGCTTCTCCGGGTCCGGATATCTTCACTTTTTTTCCGTGCAAAGTGATCTCGCCGGAATCGGCTGGCAGCATGCCGTACAGAATCTTCATCAAGGTAGACTTGCCAGCGCCGTTTTCTCCCACAATGGCATGGATTTCACCTTTTCGGAAGGATACGCTCACATCATCCAACGCAACCAGGGAAGGCGGGAAAACCTTTACGATTCGATTCATCTCGATAATATCGTCCACTGGCTGCTCTCTTTCACTACCAATACTTTCTGGGGATGCAGAACGAGCCTGCATCCCCAGATAATCTTGCATTACAAAAACTCGGACTATGGTTTATAAATCGCCACTTTGAGGGTGCCATCAATGATCTGCTTGCGCACCTCGTTTACCTTGTCCACAATAGCCTGTGGAAGTACATTCCCGTTGCCTTCGAAGGCAACATCCATTCCTTTAACAGCCAGGCCGTAATTCAATACCTGCCCTGGTTTGTAACTGCCATCTTTGATGGTAGCAAATATATTCGTAATAGCCATGCCAATATCTTTGGTGACGGATGTGACCACATGGCCGGGAACAATACTGTTCTGATTGGTATCCACACCAATTGAGTACAAATCCCGCTCGCCAGAAGCCTGAAGCACGCCCATGCCGGCGGCGGCGGCAATCTGGAAGACGATATCCGCGCCCATATCATACAATTGCAGGGTAGCCTGCTTGCCTTTGGCGGTATCTTCCCAGTCACCCAGGTATTTACGTTCCAATACAATGCCTGGGTCAATATATTTGGCGCCGTTTTCATAAGCAAACATAAACGCATCGATTACGGGATCTTTATCACCACCAACTGCGCCGATGATCAATTTGTCATTAACATTCTTGATGCTGGTATCTTTTGTCACCATGCCGGCAACGACTCCGGCAAGGAAAGAGGCCTCTTCTTCAATAAAATCAACTGAGGTAATAGTTTTCTTATCATTTTGCACAACCGTATCCAGGTTGACAAAAATCTTGGTAGGATACTTGTCAGCATATTTCTTGACAAGGTCTTCAAAACCATAGGAAATCACAAAGATGACATCCGCATAGCCAGCGGCAGCCTCCAATGAGGGTTCATACTGGGCAGAATCAAAACCACATTCGATGGTGCGGATTTCAACGCCATACTGCTTTTTTAGCTTTTCCATGCCCAATTGGCCTGAATCATAAAAAGCATTGTCTCCAAGGGAGCCATTGATCACATAGACTACTTTTTGGGTTAGCGGAGCAGCCGGTTTAGGTGTACACCCGCCAACTGCGACAGCTAAAATTGTGAAGACTGTAAACAACATAACGATTTTTTTCATATTATTCTCCTTTACAAGTTTTGGTTAATTATACAATAACAGCTTGTTCAATGCTATGATAAATCACCTCCGAGAGGAGAAGCTGAGGAAATGTTGGTTGATATGTAGGGGCGGACGGCCGCGTGCACTGGATGTACTTTTCCAGAGGGGGATACAGTCCCGCACTGGGGATGCGTTTCTGGCCGTGCGCGAATCCCCCTGCCCCATC
>JBAWYZ010000060.1:0-11091 GCA_037143255.1 Leptolinea sp.
CTGTTAATGGCGTGCGTAGGTCATGCGCAATATCGGCAGTCATTTGACGGCGCGAGGCATTTGCTTTTGCGACTTCATGGCTCATCCGATTGAAGGCAGATGCAAGCCGCCCGATTTCATCATTGGAAGTTACTTTGACTTCCTGCTCCAGGTGGCCTTCGGCAATATTCTGGGCAGCCTGCGTCAACTCACGCAGGGGCAATGTCAAAGTACGCGCCAGAATAATACCCATCACCAACGCCACCAGTAGACCAGTAAAGATAGCCAGCAGCAACGCCTGGTTGGTACGCTCGAGAAATAGGTCTTCTTCTGGATTGAACCGTGACAAATGCCGGGCTGTTAAAATTGTCCCCACTGTTTTTTCATCCACTACAACCGGGCTTCCGCCACCAATTTGTTCCGCCGGAAGTTGCGAACCCACCGGGTAATCCCCTTCGACTGGTATGATCACCACATTGTCTATCCCTACCAAACCGAACAGATTACGTCTTTCCCGTTCTGGTGGAGGTCTTTTTGTATCAGGTGTTGGCCTGGATTCTTCTCCCGACGGTGGTGGATATGGTGTTGGGAATGATTGCTTTTGCATCTCATTCCAGGTAGCGCTGACACCATTCCATGATCCGTTGGCAGCATAATAATTCTTTAACGATTGCATCATGTTTTCGCGCTGCTGGTCAAAGATTAACTGCGCCAAACGGTCCTGGCTGGTGACGCGCACGAAAACGGCGGCCATGGCTGTGGCCGAAAAAGCCACCAGGATAAAGGCCAGAGTAAGCTTCCAGTAAAGAGATTTTCGGATTATTTTCATAATGGTTTGAGAAAGCGGTAACCAATACCAAACACAGTATCAATATACAACGGTTTAGCCGGTTCTGGTTCGATTTTCGTCCTAAGGTTGCGGATATGGACGTTTAATGTGCTGTCAAGTCCAGTAAAGCCGCTATCTGCCAGCTGATCCACCAGTTCTGAGCGCGAAAACACCCGTCCTGGGGAACGCATCATCATCTTCAACAAATCAAATTCGATGGGGGTTAGAGAAACAGGGTTGTTCTTCACGGATATGGAATGCGTGCGTTCATCTAATATTATTTCCCCTTCCCGGAAAAGGGAAAATTTTTCGGGGGCATCTTCTTTCCTGCGCAAGACAGCATGAATTCGTGCTACCAGTTCGCGCATCCGAAAAGGTTTGATTACATAATCATCCGCGCCAAGTTCCAATCCGACTACTGCATCTGATTCCTCCTCGCGGGCGGTGATAATGATTACTGGTGTCTGACGCTCTAGACGATACTGCCTTAGGAAATCATAGCCGTCCATGCGGGGCATCATAATATCTAATAAGATAAGATCCGGTTGCTCCTGGCGGGCAGTATAAATGGCGTTCTGTCCATCCGTGGCTGTCACCACTTTGAAACCCTGCTCGGTAAGGTAATCTTGCAATAACTGCCGTACGCTGGACTGGTCATCTACGACTAATATTTTAATTGACATCGTTTTTTGCTCCAAAAGGTACAGCGAAATACTTCATAAATATCATTATCCCAAATTTAGCACGAATTTGTATAGATTTGATTTAGATAATGTCTTAAATAATTTATTTCATCTAAACAAAATCTGAATAAGGTTGGTTTAATATCATACTTATAATTAGAAAAAATAGAAATCTTGCCGTATTCCTGAAGTATTTCAGGGAGGTTGATAAATGGAATTTCCAAAAAGAATTGCACTGAAAAAGATATCCAAGAAGAAAATCTTAATTATTACTATGCTCTTAGTTGGAATTATTGGCGGGGCTGGATACTGGTTGTTGAGTAGTGGAAGGATCACCATTGGCAAACAAACCGCTGCAGAAGCCACGCCTTCTTACCAGGCATCGCTTGCCCGGAAAGGGGATTTGACAATTTCTGCCACAGGAACAGGCTCGCTGGTTGCCGGCAAATCTGTGGGAATGAGTTTCTCAACAGAAGGCATTGTAGAAGAATTATTGGTCAAAGCTGGCGACAAAGTAACAAAAGGTACCGAACTGGCCAAAATGAATAACGCCAAAAGTTTGGAAGCCCAGGTTGCCACCAACGATTTAGCCCTTTTAAATGCGAAAAAGACCCTTAACGATTTGCAAAAATCCAAAGATGTTAGTCTCTCTCAAGCTAACCTGGATATGCTGACCGCCCAGCAAACTTATAATGAAGCGTTTCGAAAAGATCAGCGAAAAGGGTACGCCCGTTGTAGCGAGGAGGTGAACAAGAAGAATTTGGCTGCATTGGAAAAAGCACAGGATCGGGTGGATCAAATAGGATTAAGGTACTATGGGTCAGAAACCTGGATTGATGCAAAAAATGTTTACGACACCGCATTGGCTAATTTCAACTACTGCATTAAGTTTTCTGACGAAGAAAAAATTAATTTTAAAGCCGCGTTAGACGTGGCAGATGTCACCCTCAAAAAAGCCAAAACCAATTATGAAACCCTGAAAGCTTCTTCTGGTATTGATCCAGACGAATTGAAGTTAGCGGAAGCCAAAATTGCTGAAGCTCAGATTAAGCTGGATTTGTCCAAAGAAAACCTGGCGGGCTCAACACTGGTAGCCACCATTGATGGCACTGTGACTTTTTTGGCCGCCAATCAAGGGGCTTATGTCGATACAACCACTTTCTTAACAATTTCAGATCTTGCAACATCCGGTATTAGTGTCAGTATTAATGAAACAGACCTAAATAAACTGTTTGTTGGTGCGAAAGCAACTGCCGTATTTGATTCTCTTCCGGAAGAAACCTATACGGGCGAAGTTTCTCAAGTAAATCCTGAATTAACTAGCGCGGGACAATATCGCGTGGCTACTGCTGTTATCAAACTCGACAATATTTCCGGCAGCAAATTAGAAAAAATGCCCCTGGGAGTGAATGCCAGCGTCACGATTATTGCCCATCAGGTTAAAGATGCTTTGCTCGTTCCTGTAAATTCTGTTCGTAGTATTGGTGATGGACAATCTGGCGTGTTTGTTGTAGAACCGAATGGCAACCTGACTTTCAAAATTGTTGAGGTTGGATTGGTGGACAGTTCTCGCGCTGAAATCATTAGCGGCCTAGAATTAAATAGCACGGTAAGCACAGGCCTTCAATCTGGAACGAAATAATGTCAAACCAGAACGTAACAGATCAAATCATGAATGTTTTTAAGAAGTTGAGAACAAAAAGCTTGATAATCGGGGGGATTATTCTCGTGCTACTTGCTCTGGGGAGTCTTGTCTTAATCCAAATTAGGTCATCAAATAACAGTGGAACGAAGGCTACAAAAGCCGTTGTGACATCAGAAGTTCGACTGGGAGATATCACCGTAGAAATTTCAGGTACAGGCAATATAGTCGCTCCACATGCGATTGATCTGGCGTTTTCAACGAATGGGAAAATTGCGGAATTGAATGTAAATCCAGGGAAATCTGTTATTGAAGGGGATGTGCTGGCGAAACTGGACCGCATAACTAGTCTGCAAATGGATGTTGATAATAAGAATCTGGCGCTAAAAATTGCGGACAAAACCCTGGCCGATCTGGAAACCAATAAGGAGATAAACCTGGCCAATGCACTGATCGCCCAATCTAGCGCAGCAGCAGCCCTGGAGACCGCTCATCTAAATGAGGTTAATAAGTACTCTCCACGCTGTGAGAAAAATGTAACCGAACAATATTATTTCGATTACATGTATGCCAGGCATGATTACCTGTATTGGTACAACGCCTTGATCAAAAAAAGTACTGGATACGGCGATATGTATATTCAGGAAAGAATGGCGCCATATTTTAAAACCATGAAGCTCAATTATTCAAACTGGAAGTATTGTGAAGTTTATTCCGATCTTGAAATCAAACAATCGCAGGGAACGGTTGAAAAAGCTGAGTCTGATTACCAAAAAGCAAAGCTGTATTACGAAACACTAAAGTACACTGGCGGCATTGATCCTGAAGAGTTAGCACTGGCTCAGGGTACTCAAAAAAATGCAGAACTTCAATATAAGGAAGCCCAGAGAACCCTTGATGGTGCAACTTTAACATCCCCTATGGATGGAACCATTCTTACCGTTGCAGCAGTAGTTGGCGAGACTCTTGATAAGGATACTTATAAATCATCCTTCATTAAAATCGCCGATTTATCTCAGCCTATGCTTCAGGCCAATTTTGATGAAACTGATTTGTCTAGCCTGAATGCTGACTGTGCAGTACAGGCTACCTTTGCAAGTCTCGCCAATACAACCTACAAGGGCAGCATTACTCAAATAGATCCTGCGCTTGTAATAACTAACAATGTGACCACCGTGCAGACAACCATCAGCCTTGAGGGTGCGCAAACATCCAAAAAGATGAATCTTCCAATCGGATTAAGTGCAACCATCGATTTGACATGCGCTATCGCCAAAAACGTACTCGTTGTGCCATTACAAGCATTGAAAAAGGAAAGTGATGGAAAAGCGCAGGTGTACATCATGAATTCAGATGGAACCATCAAAGCGCACACGGTGGAGGTTGGGGCTAAATCGGCATCCTATGCGGAAATTATTGGCGATATTAATGTGGGCGATGTAGTTGTCACCAGCGCGGTTTAATAAATCAGATTTCAAAAACTAATGAAATACTCCAGGAATGGAGAGGAGCAAAAAGTACATGTTCAAAAAAATGAAATTCCCTTCTCGCAAAATTTCGATCATTGTCGGTGTTGTAGCGTTTTTATTAGCCGGTGGGTTTGGTTACTACACCCTCAATCAAAAAAGTCAAAAATCTACAATAACCACCCAGCCCTATGCTACCTCAACTGTCCGGAAAGGGGATATTTCCATATCGGCTGCAGGAACTGGGACATTGGTAGCAGACAGGCAGGCAAAATTATCCTTTTCCATTGATGGATATGTTGAATCTATCAATGCCAGGGTTGGTGAGAAAGTTACAAAAGGTCAGGTTTTGGCGAAATTACAAAACCTTTCTTCTCTTTCAACTGCCGTCACCTCGACTAAGCTCGCACTGGTCACTGCACAGCAAGCTCTACAAACATTGAAAGACAATGCAAGCGCTACACTGGGTACTGCTCAGCTAACAATATCCACAGATAAGAAAGCATTAAGCGACGCGGAAGCCAGATTGATAAAAAAGGGCATGCTCCGTTGCGACCAGGAAACCACCAATGCTTACTATAACGAATATATTCGGTTGCAGAAAAAGCTGGATGACCTGGAACCGACTTCCACGGATGGTAATTACTATTTGACCGTGATTGTTCCATCAAAAGATGCTGCTTTAAAAGCATTTGCAATCTATAAATATTGTGCTGAATATCAACCGTATGAAGTTGATGCCTCTGAAGCAACGCTCAACCTTGCTAAAGCTCAATTACAAATTGATCAGACCAAATTGGATGTTCTTAAAGAAAATAAAGGTATTGATCCGGTGGCTCTAGCGACTGCAGAAAATGCAATCGCTGTTGCTCAGGCTGCAAATGAAGTTGCCGCAAATAATTTAGAAAACGCAACTCTGGATGCCCCTTTTGACGGCACTATTCTAACTATTGCTGGGTTGGAAGGTGATCATGTATTGACGACCACAGTATTTATTACTGTCGCAGATGATGCTCATCCACAGGTGCAATTTGTGATGGATGAATCGGATCTACAAAAAATAGCGGTGGATGAGACAGCTGAGGTCACTTTTGATGCGATTGAAAATCTCGCTTTTACCGGTATTGTCACTCAAGTAAACCCCACCCTTCAAATAGCTGGTAATTATAAAACCATCCAGGGCTTGGTTCAATTAAATATGGACGGAATCTCAAATCCACCAGTATTGTTCCAGGGACTGACAGCATCCGTTACCCTGTTCCAGGGCAAATCTACAGGTACATTGTTAATTCCAAATGCTGCTCTTCGCGATCTTGGGAATGGTCAATATGCTGTATTCACTGTTGAGAAAGATGGCTCTCTTATTTTGAAAACCGTGACGATTGGGTTAAAAGATACCAATAGCGTAGAGATTCTTTCCGGACTTGAGCAGGGTCAAACTGTAACCACTGGATTGACGGAGATAAAATAATGGAATCAAAAATAATTATTGAAACGATTGACCTAATCAAGGATTACGGTGCAGGTGAAAGTCTCGTAAGGGCGGTCGATACAATCAGTATCAAAATCCATGAAGGCGAATTTGTCGCGATTATGGGTCCCAGTGGATCCGGTAAAAGCACGCTGATGAATATCCTCGCCTGCATGGACCGACCGACTTCAGGAAAATATATCCTTGCTGGCGATGATATTAGCGGATACACGCGTACAGAACTTGCCAGAATCCGCGGAAAAGAGCTTGGTTTTGTGTTCCAATCTTTCAATCTATTGCCAAGAATGACCGCCTTGGAAAACGTGATGTTGCCCTTGATGTACCGGCCTGACAAACCCACTACGATTCCGCAGAGAAAAGAAATGGCCATGCAGGTACTGGCAAGTGTCGGGTTGGCTGACCGATCTCACCACATTCCCAGTGAACTTTCCGGCGGTCAGCAGCAGAGAGTGGCCATTGCGCGGGTTTTGATAAACGATCCAATCCTTGTTCTGGCAGATGAACCGACTGGAAACCTGGATACTAAATCCAGCGAAGAAATTCTGACCATGCTGCATGATCTGAATGACCGCGGCCGCACGATTGTTATGGTCACCCATGAGCCGGAAATTGCCGCACACACGCAACGCATTCTGCATATTCGAGATGGAAAGTTATTCTCGGACGAAAAGAACGGCCATCACTATCAACGCCGGGTTTTGCAAGCAGTTGATATGCAGCCCCAGAAAATTTGAGGTGAAACATGAAAAATTATCGTGAAATTATCTTTACCGCCTGGAAGAGTTTGCTTTCTAATAAACTGCGATCTGCCCTCACTATGTTAGGTGTGATCATCGGTGTAGCTGCCGTAATTGTGATGATTGCCATCGGTGCAGGAACAGAAGCCACAATCGCAGAATCGATCAATGGTCTCGGTTCCAACCTGATCTTTATCAGTGCGTCCTTTAATCGTGGTGGTCCAAGGGAAGGCCCAACCAACCAGAGTGGGGGGCTGGTGTACAGTGATGTGGCGGCCATCAGTGATCAAATCAAGGGTGTTGCCGGCGTTTCAGTTGAACAAGAAGCTGAAGGGATGACGGTTAAATATAATGATGTGATCCTGGAAAACCTTAACCTCATTGGTACTACCCCTGATTTTGCAACAGTTCGCGATGTTCCGGTTGGCTCTGGACGATTCTTCACTGAAGAGGAAAGAAGTAAGACTGCCAAAGTAGTTATTTTGGGAAAAACTGTTGCCGAAAAGCTATTTCCAGATAGTGATCCGCTCGGGCAGGTGATTAGTGTCAATAATGTCAATTTAACTGTAATTGGCGTATTGGCTCCTAAAGGGTTGGTTTCTGGGACGGATTTTGACTCTCAAATGTACTCTCCCATAACGCTGGTATTTAAGAAATTTACTGACTCGCGGTTTGCCCGCATGTTTGGTGACCGCGTTCGCACCATATTCGTCTCTGTCGAAAAGGGAGCAGTTATGCAAACTGTTGTTGACCAGGTGACCATCTTGCTGGCAAATCGGCATAAGGTCAGTACAGATGCGCTGGATTTTAACGTTAGAACCCAGGAAGATATCATAAAGACGCAAGAATCAACCGGCGAATCGTTTCGTACCTTGCTGGCTGGTGTGGCCGGCGTATCTTTGATTGTCGGCGGCATCGGAATTATGAACATCATGTTGGTAAGCGTTACAGAACGTACGCGCGAGATCGGCTTACGCCAGGCGGTTGGAGCCACTCCCTTCGATATCCAAACCCAGTTCTTATCTGAAGCATTAATGTTAAGTTTACTTGGCGGAATTATCGGCATCCTTGTAGGGGTCGGGGGTGCTTTCCTGTTCGGAATCTTTAGTGGTATGCGAACAGTTGTACTTCCGTATTCCGTATTTCTCTCCTTCCTTTCAGCGGCCTTTATCGGAATATTCTTTGGTTATGTTCCGGCTCAGAAGGCGGCGGAATTGGATCCGATTGTTGCTTTGCGGCACGAATAATTTATAGAAACAAATAGAAAGGATTCAAACCCAATGAAAAAGAATTTGACAATTTCAACAATATTAATACTTGCAGGTATTCTGGCAGCCTGCAGCTTGCCATTCTCAACCAGTTCGCAAACTTCCACCCGGCCTTCACAAAATTCAGCAATAAGCGATCCGTCAAAACTTCCCGTGGAATCAAAATTGGCAATTGGAATTTTAAAATTGGAAGGAACAGAACAGGCTGTAGATAGTATAGAAGCAAAAGAACTTCTGCCTTTGTTTATGGCCTTGAAAACGCTTAGTACCAATAACAACACTGCTCCGGAAGAAATTACGGCCTTGAACAAGCAAATTAAAAGCACCCTGAAGGCTGAGCAGATTGCTGCTATAGAAAAGATCACATTAACTACTGCTGATTTACGGACTTTAATGACAGAAACCGGGGTAGGGAATTCTGGCTCTGCCAGTAATAGCGGATCTTCTACTAATGCATCCCGGCAAGGCGGGAATGATTTCGGCCCAGGCGGCCCAGGCGGCCCTGGTGGTGGCGGTGGAATCCCCGGAATTAGTGGCAGTGGCGGCGGACAAACAACTTCTACAACCCGGGTTCAATCAACACCCAACGCTGCCCAGGCTGCCCAAACGGGAAGACGAACTGCCGGTGGACTAAACCTGACCTTTGCGCAACCTGTTATTGATTTGCTTAAGAGCAAAATTAGCCAGTAGAAAAGGACTTTGGGGTATTCAGGTTGTTGGTTGAGTAATGGACAAATCCTATGCCAGGGAAAGTGAGTAACTATTTGGCATAGGTGCGTACCTATGCCAAGGGCTAATCGAAGTAGAACTTTGGCAGTTTCCTTGCCACTACCTGTTCGGCGTTATAGGCCACCCTGAGCAGCATGTTTTCTTCCCAGTGGCGGCCAATTGCCTGCATGCCAATCGGCAATCCCCGGGCGTCATATCCACTCGGAAAACTAATGGCGGGCAGCCCCAGCAAATTCCCCGGAATGATAAAACGCATCATTTCTGTGTCTAATGAAAGGTCTGTCCAGCCGCCATTTAGCCCACCGGGTAAAAATTGCTGAGATGTTTTTGCGGTTGCCGGGGTCAGAATTACATCCACCTCGCTAAAAACCTTGTTGAAATTATTCATTGCCCGGGTGCGCATGCGCTGCGCTTGTAGATAATCCATAGCGGTCAGCGCTTCGCCAATTGCCAAGTTCAACCGCACCGGAGCGCCTTGCTGATTGCGATGCGCTTTGTATTGCTGCATACAAACCGCCATCTCTGAAAGGATGGTCACTGCGTGCGCTATCCGGGTGGCGTTCAAGTCGGGAATGCTAATCTCTTTTACTGTCAGTCCACGGGATTTCAGCTGATCTACCAGCGAGTAATTAGTTTTCACTACTTCAGAGCTGGCATGTTCAAACCATTCCGAAAAAATCCCCGCCGTCACTCCGGTCAGGTCGGGTTGATTCCAATCCTTGAGGGTTACTTCCGGCTGATTTAAAGTGTTGTTATCTTTTTCATCCGCTCCGGCAATGACAAAATAGATCAAAGCGGCGTCTTCCACGCTGGTCGTCAGAGGCCCGAGGTGAGCAACACTCCAACATAATGGCGCTGCGCCAAACTCGCTAACCCTCCCAAAAGTTGATTTTAACCCTACGATTCCACACAGCGAAGCCGGGATGCGAATCGACCCGCCGCCATCTGCACCAATAGCAGCCGGGACGATGCCGGCAGAGACTGCGGCAGCGCTTCCACTTGAACTACCGCCCGAATCGCACGAAAGATCGTGTGGGTTTCTCACCGCGCCATAAGTATCGTTGTACCCATTCGGATTGATGCCGATCTCGTGCATGTTGGTCTTTCCAACCAGCAGCGCGCCGGCATTGCGCAAGCGGGCAACCACTGTTGAATCCTGTTTGGCAGGCGCTTTTCCCAAAAATCGGGTACCCACAGTCGTTGGGTAAGGCAGCATATCCACCTCATCCTTGACGGCCACCGGTACACCATCCACCAGGCTGATTGGCTTGTTTTGTGCAAATCTTTGCGTGGATGCTTTTGCCTGCGCGAGAACATCGTCACGATATACGGCAATAAATAATTTCAGATGCGGTGACGAATTTTCACTGGCACTGATGGCAGCGAGAACTTTTTCCGCTACTTGCAAGGGGGTAGCTTCTCCGCTACGGTATGCCCTGGCGTAATCCGAGATGGTTTGATACGGAAAATGGTCGGATTTTCCCAGGGGATCAGCCTTGAATATCTGCGGCTGGATGTGTTTTGACGATGGAATAAAAGGAACCATGGTTGGAACTTCATCTATTTCCATGCGGCGCAACAGGGGAATGCCACCGTTTTCAAGCAGACCGGGCATCAGGGCGCCCTTTGTTGCGGGGTTCTCTACTGCGGCTGTGAAGAGTTTCAAAAGCGTTCCGGTTAGTTTTGGTAGATTAAGTGATTTGAGATCGTATATGGACATGGAGCCTCTTTGATGAAAAGGATAATGACTTATTTAATTAACCCCCCGAAAGGAATTTAGTTATAAAAACTCCCCGGAAATGCGGGGATGGGAAAAGGAGCGCTAATTCAATTCTCGCAAGGAACCCAGTGATACTGGCAAGCCAGGTCAGGGAATAACCCTGCCAACCAGTACAATATTGATTTATGGATCTTTTGTTCAACTTTCTGGGATGAGAAGGGGATGATAGTTGATTTTTGTTGGGCTTTAAATGCCGCTGCCAGTTTATTGTTGCGAAAATTTTTTGCTTCGCAAAGCAATTCTTTGTTGTATAACATGCGTACTTCGATATCAATTTGTCTCATTTTTTCAACCTCCAAATCAATAGACCCATGTGAATTTTCCTACCATTATTATTCACTTCGTAAACGCACTCCTTTCAGTTGTCATCAGATATACGATAAATACAGCCTTATTAGTATCTAATACTATATCACGGAATAAATCTAGAATCAATACCCAGTTGGGCATAACCGTCATTATTGTGCTGCCTGGCCATGTCCGGTG
>JBAWYZ010000061.1:0-10915 GCA_037143255.1 Leptolinea sp.
CCATAACTTCTTGTTTTGACATGCGCAATTGGCGAATGTAATTCCAACGCTGGTAAGCATAATCGGCTGCGGCTAAAATAATATAAGCACCAGCCACCCGCCACATCAAGCTGAAGGCCAGACCACTCCATGCTCCAACACCATCTGCCAGCGGCATTTGGATAAGCTGGACAATGGCTCCGACATTGGCTTGAACATAGGAATATACCGGCCAGGCTACCAATACCAGCTTGAGCAGCGCTTTGAGCATTTCGATAGTGCCTTGCATCGAAAAAATCCGCTTAATCCCACTAATGGGATTAAGGCGCGAAGCATCAAAGAAAGGCCGCTTGGATGACCATAAGAAACCAGTCTGTATCAGGGTTGTGAAAACCCCGATTACCAGCATGGCTAGAATCAATTCTGCCAGAGGTCCGATAATGAATGCGAAATCCTGGTACAGGCTCTGCCTTATCCAAATATCGGTTACTTCAAAAGTTGGCAAATTGGTTACAGAAAAACGTATAAGATCGCTCATGCCCTGAGCCAGGTTTTTTCCTGGACCGCTCAGCAGCCAGATCCCAGAAACCAGCGCCACCGCAGCATTTAATTCAACACTGCGCGCGACCTGTCCGCGTTCGCGGGCGTCTCGGATACGACTTGAGGTTGGGGCTTCGGTTTTATCTGACATTTCTCAGGTTCCCAGGATTTGGAGCATTCTTGGCCCCATATTCTTGAAAGCGCGGTCCAGAGTTGGCCCGATTAATCCGAATAGAAGTGAAAGCGCAAAAATCCCGACCCAAACTTTGATCGGTAACCCCAGAAAGAAAACCTGGATCTGTGGGGCAACTTTAGATAATAAGCCGAGTGTCAGGTCGGTAAGAAACAAAGCTCCCACAACCGGCAGCGCAATTTGAACCCCTGAGGTGATTAATCCGGATGATAAACGCAGGAACGCTTCCGGATTAAGTTCCGGCAGAGGCTGATTGAGTGGAAGGAGAATAAACGTGTCCTTTAACCCCATCAGAAAAATATGATGCCCATTTGTCAGTAGGAAATACAACATGACGACCAGAACAAAAAACTGATCTAGAGTTCCGCCAGCTTCACTTAATGCCGGGTTGAAAACCTGCCCGGCGCCAAAACCGCTGGACATATCAATCAATTTGCCGGCCATTTGGAAAGCGCCGAAGGTCAAAGCTGCGGCAAAGCCCGCCATGAAACCAATCAGCAATTCGCGTAAGACCAGGCCGACAAAACCAAGCCACGGGATTGCAGCCGCATCAGCAGGGATCGGATTCCAGGGAATGACAATAATGGTGATAAAAACTCCCAATCCAATTTTCATTTGGTTAGGGATAACAGCGCTGCCAAACACTGGAACCTGAACAAGTATTGCCAGGACGCGTGTCATCACCAGGAGAAATAGTTGTGTTTGGGCAATAGAAACAATCATAGGAAACTATCCAATTCGCTCTGCTATTAGAATACCTGTATTCAGTTGATATGTCTGTAAAATGGATGTGAATCAAACCTAAAGAATGCGTAAAACTTTCTGATAATTAGTTAGTTTTTGTACCTGCTCAGGTTGTGTTTTCAGAAAAGGGGGTTGCCTGTGGTTAATCGAGGCAGCAATACTCAATATGGCATGCAAGGTGCCGGGGTAAGCCCCCTTACAACCTCCCCGAAATTCCAAAGGACGGAATAAATTCCAAAGAGGGAATTTAGAGGCAGAGAAGTAACTAATGGGCCAACCACTATGTTTTACAAAAGCAATCAGTCAATTCTTTTTTTGTGTATTTCGCGTATTAGTGGTGATTAAATTATTAACCTGAGCCGTGCCTATTTATGGCAATAAAGTCAGGGCTTTTTGACGAAAAACATCCAGGTCAACTGGTTTCAAAATAAAGTCAGTGGCGCCCATTTCCCGGGCTTGTTCAACAACTTCACGAAAACCAAGCGCAGAAATGATAAGAATCGGAATAGGCCGCTTGAGTCGATCCCCCAAGATTTTAAATTCCCGCAGTAAATCCAACCCACTACACCCGGGAAGAAATAAATCCAGTAGCAATAAATCCGGCTTCCAACGCAGCAAACCATCTCGAATTTGAGCTTCCTGGCTGGTTACCCGCACCTGGCAGCCAATTTCCTGCAATGTCAGGGATAATAAATCGGCAACAATTTTGTCTTCTTCAGCAATTAATACCCGAGTGGATGGATGAGACAGCAATGAATTTTTATACCCCTGTCCCAAAACTCATTTTATGATAATTTGCCATTTGCTCGTTCATCGCTGAAACCTTTTCAGGCGAGAGGCGCAGCACACTATACGAGGCATCGTCAATTTTTCGCACACCCAGGCGGGATAATGTTTCAGTATCCACCGGGGACAAAGCATTGGCAATATTGGTAATGGCCGCCAAAAGTTGAAATTCACCCGCGCCCGACGGGTTATGATGAAACTGGATGGCATTAACCAGAACGGAGGGGAAAGTCCATTTTTGCGCCATCAGACTACCAATGTAAGCATGATCTACTCCAAAGGCAAGCATTTCGATTTCTTGAAAAGTGCTCTTGTCTTTTTGCGCATCAAATACCCATTTTTTGTCTTCTAACGCAAACTTATTTAATACCAGCTTGCCAATGTCATGCAAAAGACCGGCTGCATAAGCCTCTTCGGGTTCGGGGTAGTTGATAGCCCGCGCAAACCATTGAGCTGCAACACCAGTCGCAACTGAATGCGACCACATGTCTCCGGCTGCCAGTTGATACCCGCCTAACGAACCATCCAGTCCTTTACTGGCAGCTACCGCCAGCACTAAAGTTCGGATGCGTTTATAACCAAGCCGCATAACGGCGTCTTTCAAAGTTGCGCAAGAAGGCCCATACCCCAGAAAGGCAGAATTGGCTGCCTGCAGCACATTGGCCGCCAACGCCTGGTCAAGGCCGATAATCTCAGAAATGTAACCCGCGCTCGAACCAGGCTCATCTAAACTGCGCAGAACCCGGGATATCACCATCGGTATCGGGCGCATAAGTTCAATAGATCGCAGGATCTTCTTAACTCGTTCGTCTAATGCGGTTTCTTTTTCAGGCGGTGCTTCCATTTTGCTCCAAGTGGTTATTTAACAAGATTAGGTAGATCATTAAATATACCAGATGTAAAGGAAATTAATTGCCCTCCCATCCATCCCCCAAAAATTACTAAAACGATAATAATCGAAATAATCTTCGGCACAAAAGTCAGGGTAACTTCATTGATTTGCGTAGCCGCCTGCACCAGACTGATTAGACTGCCGATCACCAAACTGACAAGCAGTACCGGCCCGGCCAATATCAAGGTCACAGTCAAGGCATTTTGGGCAAAAGAAATAAGGTAGGCTTCATTCATAATAACTTCGTCATTTGAAACTCAACAACAACGACCGGGTGATGAGGTACCACCCGTCCACCATGACAAACAATAACAACTTGAAGGGTAATGATACCAGCGATGGCGGCATCATCATCATACCCATTGAAAGCAAAACGCTGGAAACCACCATATCAACAATCAGGAAGGGGACGTAAATTACAAAGCCCATGGTAAAGGCGGTTTTCAATTCACTTATGACAAAAGCCGGCATTAACACAACCGTATCAATATCTGCGGCTGAATTTGGCCGGGGAGAATTGCTCATGGCCAAAAATAATTCGATATCCTTTTCTCGCGTATTTTTGAACATAAACTCGCGAATCGGATCAATTGCGCGCTTGAAGAAAGTTGTCTGATCTATCGTGTTTTCAGTATACGGCTTTATGGCATCATTATTGATTTTGTTAATGACAGGTGACATGCTGAAAAAGGTTAGCAATAAAGCGAGCCCAATAATTACCTGAGTAGGAGGCGCCGTGGGAGTGCCAATAGCATTGCGCAGCAGCGATAACACAATAACGATCCGGGTAAAGGAGGTCGCCATAATTAATATTGACGGCGCGAGGCTGAGAACCGTCATAAGCACCAGAAGTTGCACACCGCTTGAGACTTCTTTTGGTTGACCGGTAGGTTGAACAGTGAAGGTAACCCCAGGCGCTGCAAACTCTGGCACCTGGGAACAGCCCGAAACCAATATGGTCACGACAAGCAAGAGCATGGCCGCCCAGAAAAATCTCCAGGTTACAGCCCGGTTATATTTTTCTGCTGCAGAAACTGGTTTTGAGCATATGTTATTCATGATCGTCTTTGGAATGGCTGGCTTTTTGGGCCGCGAGAATAGGCTCAAAACCAGTGGATAAGGGAGAATCGGTTACTGGTTCCCCTTCATCAGTATCCAGTTCTGCCAGTAGTTGGATGGATGAATCGGCCGCCCCCACCAGAAACTCCCTTCCATTTACTTTAACCAGCAGCAGAGTTTGTTTGGGAGATAGATAAAACCGCTCTGAAATCGAAATCCGGCGTTGAACCGGACCGTTCTTATTGACCTGCCATTTGCGAAAGAACAGAAACGCCAGATATATAAATCCGATGAGCGCTATCCATCGAAAAAACACAGAGAACGCCAGACCGGTACTACCAAAAAGACCTCCGCCTGGTTCTACGGGAGATGAAGTTAATGGATCATTGAGCAGCAACCCGATTGCCAGAACGACAAACAGAATCACAATCCAAAGCCATGTTGAGAACCCTTTGATAGTCCGAAGGCGCTCCCAGGCTTGCTTAAGCAAGTCTACCATCAGTTATTCTTTCGTTTCAGGTGCGATTAATTCAGTGATGCGCACCCCGAATTTATCATCTACTACCACAACCTCTCCGCGCGCCATGAGATGTTCGTTGACGTAAATATCAACCGCTTCTCCGGCAACCTTGGTCAGTTCAACCACTGAACCTTTCTGCAATTCCAGTACATTTTTGACGGATAATTGTGTTCTGCCCAATTCAACTGTAAAGAGCAGATTGACATCCATCAACATGTTTATGGCTGAACTACTGGTTATTCCAGCAGGGCTTGGTGTTGGCAATTCAATTGCCAGTGGTTCAGGTGCGCTGGTTGGGGCGGCGTTCATGCTAGCTTCTAAAACCGCATTGATACTTTCTTGTAAAGCATCCAAGCTTGAACTTTGTCCATCCGTGGACTCCTGTGATTGAGGGGCTTCGTCATTCATGGATATATCCTCCTATTTACTCGGAGTCATCTTTGGGATATTAAATGGCCCGCTGATTTGCACGGCCAAGTGATTTGACTGTTTGCCAATTCGCCCTTTAAAGCGGGGCGTTCCGTTCACCTGAACCACAACATCCTGATTGGTAGAAGTATCCAACACAAGCACATCGCCGAGGGTTAGGTCGGTCATTTCTTTTACGGACAGACGCACATTTCCAAGAATAACCTGCAGCGGCAAACTTGTGCGATACAGACTTTCCAGATTGGTTTGTCTGGCTGAATAATCGATGATCTGTTCCTTTTTGCCGGTAATAATGAGGGTTGGATTTAAATCATTTATCACTGGTTTCAGCATGGTGAATGGGATATAAAAACTCATTGTCCCGGTGGTGTCTTTGATGATCATTTCAAAGGTGACCATTAATACCCGTTCATTGCCCATCATCATTTGAACCCAGTGCTGGTTGACGGTACTGTCGATCAGCTTTGGTTCAATGCTCACAACCTTCGCCCAGGATGCCTTAACATCATTCAGCATGTTTTCAACCAGATCCTGTAGCAGCGATTGATCAATTTCTGTCAGTGAATGACTACGGCCGCTGCTATCGGAGGCGCCGCCCAAACGCTGTTCCAAAATGACAAAATTCACATCATCACTAAAAACGATAGCAACCTGACCGGGTAATGGAGCCAGCGACACCAGGTGGTATAACGTAGTGGGCGCCATATCCGCCATGAAATCATGGAAGCGGCCTTGTTCCGTATGCACAACCCGCGGACGTAAATTGGTGCGGATGAACGAAGGCAAAGAGTTTGTCAGCCGCTCGGCCAATTCTTCATGAACTAATTCAATAGCCCGAATCTGGTCCTTGGAGAAACGGTCAGGTGACCAGAAGTTATATGGACGGATGTTCTTTTCGGATGGAGAAGATCCTTTTGCCTGGACCGTCTTTCCCATCATATCCGCCAGATTAACGCTATCCTGGCTATCAGTTCCTTCTACTTCTATTGCCCCATTCAGCAGGGCGTCAATTTCTGCCTGAGTTAACATAGCGCACCTGTCTTACTGAACGACAAATTCTTTGAAATATACATAAATCACCTTGAATTCTGGAAGCCGGGAATTAACAGTATCCATAATCTCTTTTTTCAATAATTCCTTACCCTCTGTGGAGTATACGGATGCGAAATCCTTCGAAGAAAGCAATGTTACAATCGTGTCTTCCAGCACTGGAATTCTCGAATTGATTTCACTCATAAAAGTAGCCAATTCAGCAGCTTTTTCTGCTTCTGGGAGGCTACTATATCCAGCCGGGGGAACAAATTCCAACGTGGCGGTAACACGAATGAATTTCTTTCCGCCAGGTTCGGCCAGGTTGACGATTTTTGTGCCTGTATCAATCATGATCCCATTTCCCGGGATTGCTTCGGCGGCTGCGCCACCCTCAGGCGCAGCCGCCGTATGGCCGGATGATTCGGCAGTTCCCCCAGAAACAGTCCCTGCCGCCGGTTCACCTGTAGAAGCGTGGAGTGGATTTTCGCCGCCGCTCGTGACCCCGACTTCACCCCCTTCTCCTGTTCCAACTGGCAATTGGTACACGAGGTAAATCGGTTTCCATAAATTATCCGGGGCAAACATGACCCAGACAACCAGTAGATTCGTAACTGCCGTTGTCATCACAATAACCCCGGCAACAAAATATATTAGAATCTTTAAAATATTGGGTTTGCTTTTAACAGGTGCATCAGTGCTCATTCTGGTTTAGCCTCCTTGGCTGGTTCAGGCGCCGGTTTTTTTTCAGAATCGCTCGGCATATTTCGTAAATCAAGTTTAATAACGTCAGAACTGATCGGGTAAATAACAACGATTTCCGACCGACTATTCAGATTTCGGTGTTCAGGGGTATCGTTAGGGAAAATTGGTAGATACTGTCCCCGGCCTGAGGGGATTAAACGTTCTGGAATTACACCTTTTTCTTGAAAATAGCGGACAATTTCATTCGCCCTGGCCAGAGATAGCGACCAATTATCCGGGTATTTTGGGTCCAACGGGGGAACATTATCCGTATGGCCGATCACCCGAACTTCATTCTCAATTCCGGTCAACATAACAGCAATTGTGTCCAAAACGGGGTAAGCAGCGGGTTGAAGTTCCGCCCGGCCTTCAACAAAGGCAAGTTTCTGACTAAGGGAGATTAGTACACCTTCTACATTATTCTGAACGCTTACTTCACTGCCCAGCCCGTTTTCTTTTAACAAATCGGTTAATTTTCCAGCAACCTCATTGCCGAAGGAAGCTGCGACCGGCATCCCGTCAATGAAAATGGGTTGGGCGACAGATTCCTGGCTCAACCCTCCGGTCTGGTCAATCGCTGGGTCTACTACTCTGGGCGGAGCCCCGCCAACGGTAAATGCCGCCTTCAAGTTTTGCGCCAGCGCCTTATAACGCTTCATATCCGTTTGGCCCATTGAATACAATACAACAAACAGCACCATCAACAATGTGATGAAATCTGCATAACTGACCAACCACCTATCACCACCTCCACCGTGACTCATGCTTTCGCTCCTTGTTTCGCTGCGGCAGGCGCTCCAGCCCCACCCTTTTCGCCAGACGCCTTGCGTTCAGCAGGCGGAAGGAAAGCGCTCAACTTCTCTTTGATGATGCGTGGATTTTCGCCAGCCTGTAGTGAAAGTACCCCTTCCATTAACATTTTTCGGTAGGATACTTCTTCCTTGCTTCGTAACGCCAATTTCGCTGCAATCGGCATCCAGATCAGATTGGCCGAGAGCAACCCCCAAAGCGTTGCCAAAAAGGCTGCAGCAATAGATTTTGCCAGTTTACCCGGGTTCTCCAACTCCTTCAACACGGAAATCAATCCCATAACCGTTCCAATAATACCGAAAGTCGGGGCAAAGCCGCCGGCCTGATTAAAGAAATTTATGGCGACTTCGTGCCGTTCTTCCATATTTTTAATTTCCAAATCCAGAATGGCTCTAACCTGAGATGGATCAGTGCCGTCTACCACTAACATAATTCCCTGCCGTAAAAATGCATCCGGAATTTTCTTGCTTTCTTCTTCCAGCGCCAGCAGACCTTCACGGCGGGCTTTGTCTGCCATACTTGCCAGCGTTTCAATAATGGATTGCAAATGCACTTTTTTTACAAAAAAAGCCTTTTGGAAGTATTTTGGCAGCTTCATAACCGCTTCCAATGGCATGGCATAGGCTGTCGCTGCCAGGGCGCCCCCGATTGTCAGCAGAATGGCGGATGGATTGGACAATAGCTCGAGTGGATTCCCACCATCCATAATCATAACAATTACCACAATTGTAATTCCTAGAACAAGTCCTATAACCGTTGCAATATCCATATTATGCTCCTGAGCCTCCTATGGGAGTAGAGTGTTTTTTTTGTTGATAATGAATGATTTTCTCGATTACTTCTTCCGGACGATTCTTAACAATAAATACTGTGCTGTTGATTAAAACGATTACCGTGTCCGGCGTTCCTTCGACGGTCATAATCAAATCAGCATTCAGGAAATATTTACTGCCATTCAGTCGGGTGAGTTCAATCATTTGTCTTTTAAATCAAAAACTAGAACCAAGTTTTCGCCTGGTTCTGTTGTAACACGTTTGCGGTCATTTGTTTATAAAGCCGATGTAAAAGTCGGATAAAAAACGTGTAAAATTAATAGGCTGGAAGGGTAATTGTGAAGGTTGAGCCTACTTCCAGTTGACTATCGACCATAATATTGCCGCCGTGCTGCTTAATTACCCGGTGACAGATGGATAAACCCAGCCCGGTGCCTTTACCCACTTCTTTTGTGGTGAAAAACGGATCAAAAATACGTTTTAATTGATCCGGCTCAATTCCTTTTCCATTATCGCTGATCAATACCCGAATCTCATTGCCATTCAACCCGGTGGAAATGCGTACTTTCCCCTGCCGGTCAGCCATCGCATCCATCGCATTAATTAATATATTCACCCAAACTCCGGATAAATTCTCCTGCGAAGTCAAAATCATTGGCAAATCGGCGGCCGGTTCAAAACTGTACTCTACAGATCGTTGCATAAACTCAAACCGCAGCATATCCAGGGAAGCTTGAATAGACTGGTTAATATCGGTTGGCTTCAATTCGGACTGCTCTTTACGGGCAAAATTCAGCAAATTGCGTACCACCTGCATTGCCCGTGTTCCCGCCCGCGAGATCAGATCAACTGCTTCAAAATCATCGCTCTCCCTGGGCAAAGACCGTTCCAAAAGCTGGGCATTTGCCATAATCACCGTCAACGGATTGTTAATCTCATGGGCAATTCCGGCTGCCAATTGGCCAACTGCCGCCATTTTCTCTGATTGAACCAGAATGGACCCCATCATGTTCTTTTCAGTCACATCGCGCTCAAAGATGATCACCTGAGGAATTTCTTCTTCCTCTTCAATAATCGGATAGGCGGTAATATCCCATTCCAATGGATGATCTGCATTTTCCCAAACCCGCTCTGTCCGATTTGTGATGCTTTGTTTATAGAATGTCTCTCCCACCAGGCAGTTTGGGCAAGGATCGCTCCGCTGATAGAGCGCGTCATAGCACAGGTGATTAATAATATTTCGCGGTTCGCAATTGGCCCGGTTAGCTCTGGCCAAATTGACGGCAATCAAACGGTATTTTCGATCAATGATATAAAACGAATCTGGTAAATTATCGAAGAGACTGCGCAATGTATTCCGCGAACGCACCAGTTCCCACCGGCTGGCTTCCAGATGAGCATTCATAACCTTTAATTGTTCGGTCATTTGAATATTGCACAACAAATGGGCAATTGATTCTGCCAGGCGCTGCAATAATTCAAGATCCCACCGGGTAAACCCACCTTCCAAATGATTCGTCAATTCCAAAACGCCGTTCACCTGGTCCAGGGCAAATAATGGAACCAAAGCCAGCGAAGTGACATCTACGCCTGGAATGGAATCGATTTCGGGATTAAATCTCTCGTCTAAAACCGGCTGATTAATTACAACCGGCATTCGATTCAACAGGCAAGCCCCCAACAAACCATCTCCCGGCTTAATACTCACCTGGTATATCCAATCCTGACTGGCAGCCAGGGTTTTCTTGACCAGCAGTTCTTCTGGTTTTGGACTCAGTAATGCAATGGAAGCCGACTGACAATTGAAAATGTCCTGCAAACCGCGCACAATTCGGATTTCCAGTTCTTCAGCAGCCGTCATTGTATTCAAACCAGCAAAAATCTGGCTGATTAAATCCATCCCCTTGCGATATTGCACCATTTGAACTTGATTAAAATGAGTTGAGATGCGCTGTCCGATAAGAAAACTGGCTGCTTCTAAAAAGTCTTCTTCCTGTGGAATAAAATCACGCAAATTAAGCAACATTAGCCCCTGGTTGCCTTCTGCAGAAACCAGGGGCAGAACTATTACTTTACTGGCAGAATCTGAAACCATCTCCCCACCCGGAGTATCCAGGGTTTTTATTAGCAGTGAACTTAAAAAGCTCTCCGGAGAATGGATCTGGTTTTCCCAATATTTCGTATTGCCGCTTCCCAGGCAAATCAGCGAATCGCCTTTATTCCATTCCGGCGCCAGAATCAATCCATCTTCCAATTGCAACCGTTCCAGAACAAAACCCAATCCAGTTGATAGCGCCGGATTCAAAGATTCCTGACCGGCTAATAACCCCGCCAGAGTTTCAACAGATTCTTCCCAGCTACGGTCTTTAACCGGTTTTTGATTTAATATCATAAAAACTCTTCGAGTTTCTCTTTAC
>JBAWYZ010000062.1:0-10619 GCA_037143255.1 Leptolinea sp.
CTCTATCATTCCTAAGGTATCCTTACGCCGCGTTCGGGTGGGACCGGCGCGGCAGAATCCTTCGAACCCCGTCAGATCCGAGAGGAAGCAGCGGTAAGGAGGACCCTCTGGGTGCCGCCGGGTTACCTGCCCGGGCGCATTTTTATTGTGGAGTATAAAATATGACGGATAAAACTCCTCCTGTTTGCTGTTATGAAGGGTCTGATTATCAGCAAAGTTTTTGGGAAGAAGGCGGCCGCGCTTATGAAGATGCAGCCGAAGAAATTGCTTTGCGGCGTTTGCTGCCTGGCTCCGGGCACAGGTTATTGGAATTGGGAGCAGGCGCCGGACGCAACACCCCCCGCTACCACGGATTTGAGCAAATCACCCTGGTGGATTATTCTCTGACACAGTTGCAACAAGCGCGCGCGCGGCTTGGGGATTCTAACCGCTACAAATATGTGGCTGCTGATATATATCACCTGCCATTTATACCGAATCTCTTCGATACTGCTACGATGATCCGCACGCTGCACCACATGAAAGATGGCCGACTCGCCTTGCAGCAGGTGCAAACATGTCTCAAACCGCAAGCTGTCTTTATTTTAGAATATGCCAATAAACTAAATCTAAAGGCGATAGCCCGTTACACCATTGGAAAACAAACCTGGAACCCTTACTCTTTGGAGCCGGTTGAATTTGCCGAATTGAACTTTGATTTTCACCCGGCCGGCATCCGTACCTGGTTAAATGAAACCGGCTTTCAGTTGGAACGCCAATTAACCGTCTCACACTTCCGCATATCCCTCCTTAAGCGGCTCGTTCCTGTTAAGATACTGGCTGCATTTGATTCAATCGTCTCGCTGACTGGAGATTGGTGGCAGTTGACTCCCAGTGTATTCACCCGCTCGATTGCAAAAGGTGAAGACACCTCCGAATCCACAGGTTTTTTCCGCTGCCCATCCTGTGGTGATACCAATCTCCAGGATACACCGCCCGAGCTGGTTTGCGCAGCTTGCGGCAATCGCTACCCGGTAACTGGCGGAATTTACGATTTCCGCTCTAAATAGTTTTTTCGATCACCCAGAAATGTGATAAACCAAGACCCCGCAATGGGGTCTTTTCCATCCATTGCAGGACTGCCCGCAACACTTTCCCTACAGCAGGCGCCCTGGCGATAATATTGTCATAGGCTCCGAAAAGGATTGAGCGGTGAATAAACTTAACCGGTAAGCCTTCAAAAAGGAGTTCCAGATCTTTTCGGGTGTAAACATCAACATGCGGGGCGAGTTTGTCGCGCCATTTCCGGGGTAAATAATTTATCAGTGGAATATTGCCAAAGTGGTAGTTTCCGTGCCAATACATGCCATGAGTCTCAAACGGGTATCCGCGATTAGGTACGAACAAAACCAATCGCCCGCCGGGTTTTAAAACACCGATGATTTCTTGAATCGCTTTATGGTCATCTTGAACGTGTTCCAAAACTTCATGACTGAGAACCAGGTCAAAAGTATTGGCTGGGAAAGGCAAAAATTCACCGCCCCCCCCCAGTGTATTTGGGCCCTTGCGGTGGGCTTCAACCGCCCGTTCCACTTCAATATCCAACCCAGCAGCAAAAGAAGCTGAATCCGCTAACCGGACCAGATATGACCCGACACCGCATCCATCTACGAAGACGCGCCCATTGGCTCTATCCCCAGCGAACTGCTGTATCAGAGAAAGACGCCGCTCCTGGCCGGCTCTCCACACATAAGATGGTTCACCGCGCAGGGCAGCCTTGGAAGAACGATAGGTTTCTGTCAAAAGTTGAAATCCAAAATGGGAATGGGCTTATTGTAACCCGAGACGCTTATTCTTCGTTGTTAAAAGGTACCCAGGTTAAAATAGTTGTTCCTATACCCGGTTCTGTTATCAGTTCCAGATCACCGCCAACTTTCCGCGCGCGAGTTTGCATATTCAACAACCCATGTCCAAGCGATAATTTTGTACTTTCCTTATCAAACCCACGGCCGTTATCCCGAATTTCCAATAGCGCGCGGTCAGCCGTTACCCAAACAACAACATCCACCTTCTTTGCTTTCGCATGCTTGGCTGCGTTAGCCAGCGCCTCCTGGCAAATGTGAAACAGAGCCAACGCCATGGAAGCCGGTAAGGCAACCAACCCATCCGCAGGGCCATTGATATGGGCTTCAGCCAATGTATTAGCGCGAAACTCATTTACCAGCCGATGCAAACCCTGCATCAGATTTTCATCACTTAATTGACGCGGCCGCAGATCCAGAATATAGTTGCGAATATCACGAATTGTGCTGTTTAATCCATCGATAGATTGAACAATGCGTTCATGCGCTTGCTTTGGGTCTTCATCCAACAACAAGCGGGCATGTTCAAGCGTAAGACCGACGGCATAAATGGATTGGATGATGCCGTCATGCAAATCCATCCCTATGCGATCGCGCTCTTCTAAGATAGCCAATCCACGGCCATTGATGTTGTAACGGACATTCTCTAATGCGGTACCCATCCATGAGCCAATGGCGCTGATAAACTGAATCTCTAAATCATTTAGTGGGCGTACTTCAACCGCTGCCACGCACAAAACTCCAATAACGCTGCTACGCCCTCTTAATGGAAAGCAGGCAATTTGATGAATCGCATTGTTCATCACGCTTTCATGTAATTCCTGTCCGTCATTTATGTTGATTGTGAGGACTTTGGGTAGACCGGTTTTTGCAGTCATACCTACCATTCCACGACCGACGGTGTAAGTTTCGTCTTTCCACATATTAGGGATTAATTTGCCGCGCCGCAGAACCAGTTTTAGCTTTTTTTCTCCTTCAGGACGAAGGTACACTTCGCCGGCTTTCAGGTCAAGGAAATCCATCAATTGGGTCAGGGCAATTTTGATAATGGCATCAATATCTGTAGAAGCCGCCAGGGTGGATGCCATGTTGTTCAATAATGCCAAATTTTCGTTTCTTTGTGACAATTCCAGGTCGCGTTTAATCAACCGGTCGTGCAATCGGGCATTGACTATGGCAACTGACGCATAAGACGCCAGCATTTCAACCAGGTTCTGGTCTTCCTTACTGAACTCAGCGCCATTAATTTTGTCGGTTAAATAGATTAATCCCAGGTTCTTGTTGTCTTTCCGGATAGGTACCCCGAGGAATGTTTTCATCAGCGGGTGGTTGGGCGGAAACCCTACACTATTAGCGCTTGCTGGAATATCTTTTACGCGGATCGATTTGGTGGCGCACATCAATTCACCAATCAATCCTTTTCCAACAGGTTGATTCTGCATGACTGCCAGTTCGGCAGATGTCATTCCAATTGGAATAAAGCGTTCCAGTCGTCCAGTTTCACTGAGAACTCCCAGTGCAGCGTACCTGGCTTCAACCAGTTCGCATGCCTGAGTCGCAATCCTCTCAAGAAGAGATTCTATCGAAACATCTTGAATTAGTTGGATGGATGCTTGATGAAGCGCTGCCATCTTTTGTTCCAAAGATGCGCGCGAAGTTTTTGCCAAAAATGCCTCCTGCAAGTGTCAAGTCGGAATTTTACCCTACTATTGTCACAATAAAGGCCGGATTTGCACAGATGAGTTTGCCTTTCATAAAACACAGGGTTTTTATAGGATTGTTGGTAAACTTCAAAGTCCCTGTTACTTACCTTGCCCATTGCAATGCCGATTTTTCATCCAACCGTTATAATAATTTCAGGAGCGATTATGTTTAATAGCATGCGTCAAAGAAAAGAAGATGAAATCCGCCTACACAAGGAAGGCCGCGTCCCACCCGGGCAAGCCATTACAAATAAATTTCCGGTATTGCATTACGGGCAGGTGCCAGCCTATAACCCCCTTACCTGGGATTTACGGATTTGGGGTGAAGTTGAAGCGCCTCTAAAAATGAATTGGGAGCAATTCAGCCAACTTCCGCGCATCCATTTGAAAATGGATATCCATTGTGTAACCCGTTGGAGTAAAGCCGACACGCTTTGGGAGGGTGTTCCGTTACGTACCTTTGTAGAGCAAGGCCTGATAAAACCGAAACCATCCGCCCATTATGTGCTGCAGCATGCTGAATATGGATTTACCGTTAACCTGCCGTTTGAAGTAGCCTTGGCTGAAAATTTTTTGCTGGCAACGCATTATGATGGACAACCCATTACTCCTGATCATGGGTATCCCTTGCGCGGAATCATCGGTGCAATTGTTGGTCAACCCGATTTGAAGGTTCCTTATTTTTGGAAAGGGGCAAAATGGTTGCGTGGATTGGAATTCTTACAGGAAGACAAACCTGGTTTCTGGGAAAAGGCAGGTTATCATAATGAAGCAGATGTTTGGAAAGAAGAACGATTTGGTGAGGTTAATTTCTTCGACCGACCCGCATAACATAAAAACCTAATCCGGCTCCGCCAAGGATCAAAATTGCGCCGAAAATCCCCAGAATAGGTGATTTTCCGCCCTCAATCGGGCTTGGTTCAATAATTTTTGAACTGGGTTGGGCGCCAAAATCGATAGTGGATTTGTCGCCCCCCCGTAGTTTTAGAGGGTAGTTTAGCAAAGTTGTGGGGTTGTACCCTTCCGGAACGGCAACGCTGATATTGTATTCCCCTTCGGTGATTGCCGAAAAACAAACGGGGATAGTCGCCGAAGTCGGGTTTGTTAGAGAAATTTTCCCATCGCGGTCGGTAATGCTGATTGCCCCGCCCGCAAGCGGAACTTCACTGCCATCTGGGATGGAATTGCCGTTAGTATCTTCAAACAACAATACGCAAATATCTCCGCTGCCAGGCGGCAGGGTTGGCGTAGGTATTTGATTCAACGGGGTGGGAGTGGCTGCTTGAGAAGGTTTTTCGGCGATTCCGAGCAGTAATTGTTGAAATTCCTTCAAAGCACAGTCTTCTTTTAAATTATTCAAGCGGCGAAGTTCATCTATAGAAACGCCGGTTAGGAAAGAAATGCTATTGCAGCTATCACCGGCCCGGACGACAAAAATAATCCGCCCTTCTGCGTTGGGTGTCGGGGTTGAATAAACTATCTGGGGCAAGGAAGTTTCTGCCTGCACCGGGAATATATTTATTAGCAATATAGAAATGAGAAAAATCAGACTAGAGAGTAATAGCGTACGCTTCATAAATCATGTTCCAATATGATGCCATTATAACATTGACAGACTGTGATATGAAAAATAAACAGGAAATAAATGAGTGAGGGATGAAAGAGAAGGCGCACACACAATATAAAAAATTTTTACGGGGCACCGCGTTGGAACAATTGACATTCTTACCAAAGTCCCATTATGTTTCCCCTTTTCCCGGGTATTTCGTGGTTTATTACTTTATTCGTGTGATCTTCGCTTCTGGCAGGTATAATTTTAGCAACATCTTATGAATAAACCTCTTCTCCAAATTATTCTCGTAACCTTTTCAATATTGGTTTTCGGATTAGCAATACTAGGTTGCTCTAGTTCACCAAAAGAACCTGTTTTTATTACTGCGACCCAGACGAAAACGCCGTCACCCAGCGCCACAATCATCTGGTTCCCGGCAACTTCTACGGCAACCCTGGCTCCCACCAAACCGATTGCGCCAACAGAAAATTTGCATCCGGCAGTGGGTGAAATTCTACTGGAAGACGATTTCGGGCAACTTGATAACTGGTCATTAACATCTGAAGCTGGTGGCCGGATTGCGCAGGGGAAAAACGAATTAACTCTGGCCGTCCAAGATGCAAAAACGTATATTGCCAGTTTGAATTCGGCCATAAATATTCAGGATGCCTGGATGGAAACCTCTGCCAATGTCACTCTGTGTAAGGCGGCAGATAGTTATGGACTGTTGATCCGCGCAGGCAGCGCCATGGATGCCTACCGTTTTTTGGTGAATTGTCAGGGGCAGGTCAAATTAGAAAGACTCAAATTTGGAAGAGCGACTACACTGGTAGATTGGATGCAAAGTGGGCAGGTTCTTCCAGGATCTCCTCAAAAAGTCCGGCTGCAAGTATGGATTGTAAAAAGCGAATTGCGCTTTTTTGTAAACGAAGTCTTTCAGTTTTCTATGCGCGATGCGATTTTTACATCCGGAAAAGTTGGGGTATTCGCCCGTCAGGCAGCCGAAACCCCATTAACGGTTAGTTTTTCCGATCTGATTATCAGGTCAATTCAACCCGGTTACAATTTACCCAAAGCAACACCTTTACCCACCGCAACATCTTCACGAAAAATTATGCCTCCCAGAACCGTCACTCCGCCGCCGTAGTAGCCATGGGGTTGTATAATTAGCTCTAAACTCAACTTAAATTGAAACTAACCATTGTTTGATTTATTCGTCTTCCCTATCTACATAGCCGGTGGAAAAGAACTGGCCGACCTGCCGGGACTGGTAGCATCAGCCGCTCCCCGCAGGGTTCTTCGCAACCGAACTGGAGATATGCTGGCGGCGTTATTGACTTTGCCCAGCAAAAACATTCTCACCGCTGAATCACAGCAAGAGATGTTGCTGCATCTCTCTGCAACCTATTTCAGCACACCCGGATCGGTCACATCCGGACTGCGGGCAGCAGCGGAACAGATCAATACTTTTATTCTAGGTTCCAATCAATTTGATTCGCCAGCCGGCCGGCCAAATGTGGGTGTGCTAAATCTAGCGGTAATTCACGGTGATATGTTGTATTTGTCTCATAGCGGTCCAACGCACAGCCTGGTTGTAAATTCAGATGGTGTCACCGATTTTGTTGATTTGGAAGGCGCTGGCCGTGGATTGGGGGTAAGCACCAGCATAGCGCCGCGCTATTTCACGACAAAGCTGCGTGAAGGGGATATGATTTTACTGTGTCCCTCGCCTCCGCCCACCTGGACGGCTGCACTGTTGGGTGGAAGTTCAAAATTGAGTTTGGATCAATTCCGGCGTCGGCTGCTTGCCCAATCACCATTTAATATTACAGCTTCCGTTGCTCAAGTGCAGTCAGGAAGATCTGAAGTTCACAGGCTGCGGCCGCGCATTCCGGTAGAGCCAGCCCCAGCAGATCAGTATGCTACTTATCCGCAGAACGAGAATGAGCCGATTCAGCAGGAACAACAAACACCTGAATTGGATTTGCCAGAGCTCGAAGGACTAAATGCCAATGAGACGGCCCTTGATGATTTCTCATCCAAATTGCCCGAGGCACTTGAACCAGCCATGCCGGAACCGATTTGGCCGATGGATACGGTTCAACCAGTTGTAGAACGAGAATTTGCACCGAAAACTCCTATCGAAGATTCTTCGGTAACGACTCGCGAAAAAGATAGCGGAACGGATTCAAAGAAAGAGGAACCATCCGGTTTTCGGATTATTCCGGCCAGTGAACTCCCTGGACCGCAATCAGCAGCCCAGGCGTCTCCTATCCTGGATAAACTTACCGGTTTTGTTCAAATACTGTTGGGGTTACCATCGCGTTTAAAGCCAAAAGTCAAACCGCCTAAAATACAAATTCGCCCCATCCGAACAGATCCATCCGGAAGCATTGCTGCCTCTACTTTGTTGTTCATCGCGCTGGCTATTCCGGTACTCGTTGTTTTTATTTCCACCACAGTTTATACACAGTCGGGACGAGGAGAACAACGTACCAACCATTTGCTGGAAGCTCAGGCGTATGCGCTGCAGGCTGTCGGTCAAATTGACCCGGAAGCCCAAAGAAGCGGATGGACTCAATCTCTGTATTATGTAAAAAAAGCGGAAGAATACGGCCGGACAGATGAAACCAAAATGCTGCGCCAGCAGGCTCAAACCGCACTAGACAGCCTGGATAGCATCATTCGTCTGCCGGTACAGGAAGCCGTGCCGGAAGCCATTCCTGCATCTGTGAATATTACGCAGATAGCTGCCTCATCCAACGATGTATTTGCATTGGATTCCACGCAGGGTAGAGTATTGCGTTTTGCGCTTACCGGACAGGGCTACGAACTGGATCCAAATTTTATTTGCGGCCCCGGACCTTCTGGCGGGAAAATCATCGGGGCGCTAGTAGATATTGTTCCCCTTCCAATTAACAACCAATTCAAAGCCTCTGTAATGGGAATGGACGCATCGGGCAACCTGCTGTATTGTATTCCCGGGGCTGCTCCGCTATCCACAACCCTTGCTCCTCCATCTACCAACTGGGGGAAAATCACTACATTTACGGTTGAGGATAGCGCTTTGGTAATACTGGACCCGATCAGCAATGCGGTCTGGCGGACAGTTGGAGATGGCGTCGGGTTTCCCAACCAACCGCATCTATTTTTTGATAATGATGTCCCCAACCTGAGTGATGTTATTGATCTGGCTGTATATCAAGATGATTTGCTTTTACTGCGTAAAAACGGACAGATTACACGCTGTACCTTCAGTAATTTTGGATTTTCGCCAACCCGCTGTCAGGATCCGGCCGGGTTCGGAGATAAAACCGGCAAACCAATCCAGCAGTTTACGGATGTGCAGTTCACCCAATTGGCCACCGTCCCACCGCCTGACCCATCGATATACATTCTGGATGTTGCTGGTCCGACAATTTATCATTTCAGCCTGCGTTTAAACTTACAGCGGCGTCTCCGTTTTCAAACCACAGATGAGTATTCATTGCCAGATCAACCGGTAACCGCTTTTGCAGTAGCCCCTAATCGGGTAGCCTGGCTGGCGCTAGGCAATCGGGTTTATTACACTCCGCTGCCGTGAAAATATCCGTTAAGGCAAAAAAACAGGCTATGTCAGGTGTGTTTATTTTGCGAACCCTGCCAATATCAGGTTATTTGTCTGGGTTTAATTAAATTCTACAGACAATTTTTTTGGTATTGAGCGATCATCTCTTCAACTGACAAAGTCCCTGGAAGGAAACCTTTATCCGCAAGCGCTTGTGCCAATTGGGTGATTTGCGGTGGCTCCACAAAGGCTTTTGCAAGGTTTTCTGGTTGAGCGTACACTTCCGCCGGCGGGCCGTCTGCGATGATTTGACCTCCACCCATCATCACAACCCGTTTGGCATAACGTGACACAATCGGCATATCGTGAGTTACAAAGATCACAATATGGCCGTAATTCTGATTCAAATCCGTTAGGAAATCCATAATCTCCAACGACTGACGAATATCCTGACCAGTGGTGGGTTCATCCACGATAATCACTTTGGGTTTCAACGCTAGAATGGAGGCAATCGCGACCCGTTGACGCATTCCTTTGTTTAAGAAGAAGGGATGCTCGTGGAAATACTCCTGGCCAAGACCGACAACTTTGGCTGCTTCCAACACTCTGGCCTGAACTTCCCCTTCTTCCAAGCCTATGTTGTGAGGGCCGTAGGCAATTTCATCCGCACAGTTGTTGTTGAACAATTGGTGATCTGGATTCTGAAAAACATATCCCACCCGTTTTACCATCTGGACAATAGGTGTATTCTTCGAATCCAGCCCATCCACCAATACAACACCAGAGGTAGGCTTAAATAATCCGTTCAAACATTTGGCAAGAGTTGTTTTACCGGAGCCGTTTTGACCAATAAAGGCAATGAATTCGCCGTCAGAAACTGACAAATTAATGCCTCGAAGCGCCTGGGTGCCGTCTTCATACGAATAGGTCAAATCCTGCACGCGAATAAATTGACTGGTATCGTTCATGGATTAATTCTCAATTCTTAGATTTGCATTTCAAAAGTGACAGCGCTTCTTCATTGGTCACAGGAATTGGTCCCGTATAAAACCCCTTCTTTTTCAATTCATGGAAAAAAAGCGGGGTTTCAGGTGGATAAACACCATGGTTAAGTAGGAAATCCATATCTTGGAAGAATACATGCGTCTCTTCGTGGCGTACTAATTCCCCATTCGACATCAAGATCATTTCATCCGCTAATGGGATAAGGTTCTCCAAACTATGCTCTATGACAATGACTGTCATTTTCTGTTCACGCTTCAGCTTCCCAAGCACGTCAAACACACGTTTACGGCTGAATGGGTCCAGCATTGACGTGGGTTCATCCAGAATCATCACCCGAGGAGTCATGGCTAGCACAGCGGCCAGGGCTACCCGCTGCTTCTGCCCGCCCGAGATTTCATAAGGCGGTTTCGCTAAAAGTGGCGTCATATCTGTCAGATTGCAAACCCAATCCAGGCGTTCTTGGATTTCCGGAATGGACATTCCCAAGTTTTCCATGCCAAACACCAATTCATCTTCAACGGTCATTGCGGTAAATTGCGCTTCTGGATCGGAAAATACCATTCCAACAACCTGTTGCAATAAACCCTTGTGATACGCCTCAACCTCAGTCCCCATTACTTTGACCGTCCCCTCTTTAATGCCGTGATACTGCCCGGGAATCAGGCCGTCAATTGCATAAGCCAGTGATGTCTTCCCGGCGCCGTTCTGCCCGATCACACCGACGAATTTACCCTCTTCGATGGTCAGGTTGATATTCTTTATGGCATTCACATCTGAACTGATGTAACGCCAGGAAAAGTCTTTAATTTCAATAATGGAACTCATGCAGCCTCCATCACAGCGCCTGGCTCAACCAGGCGATAAACACGGATGTGTCTAAGGTGAAATATCCAAATCCAAAGCGTAACACCACAATGGCCACAAAAATTAGTGAAATTATGGTAGTTAATGCATAATCCAACGGTTTAAAC
>JBAWYZ010000063.1:0-10553 GCA_037143255.1 Leptolinea sp.
GCATATACAACATGTAATACAGCCAATTATTCAGACCTAAACTCTATTGTAAAAAATGGTTTTTAAAATAGTCACCCAAGGTTGAAAAGGCCCTGGTTGATTTAATAAAATAATGATTAAGAAATTTCGCTAATCCCTTATTATAGGACAAGTAGTAACTACGGGGTGATTATACATGATTCTTTGTCAATGAACAGGATGTATTATTTGCCAATATTCATTTAACCTATTCTCAAGGTTGTCGGGGAATTTTTGATAATTCAGAATCCAAATGATCAAAATCACGTTCCTCCATTTTCGCCGTGTGCTGTGCCTGTCGAAGAAGGGAATGGGGGAGGCGGGATGGGAGTTCTACGCATTGACAAAAACGGACTCTTGTGCTTTCGAATTCGAGCCAGAATGTCTAAATTTGGAATTTTTGGGTGGAATAATCAAACTTATTGTGAATTGCTGATAGTTTGACACCGCATCATAATAAAGATAGAATAAGACATCTTATGAATGCCTTCGGATACCTTGTGGAAGGCGCTGCTTGAGGATGGCTTCTGTCTTATATCTTATTTATTGAGGTTTCAATTGTATGGCCGAAATATTAAGTGTTCAAGGCCTTGAAACACAATTCCGTACCCGCGAAGGAATTGTTCATGCGGTAAATGGTGTCTCGTTCAATCTTGACGAGGGGGAAACTTTGGGAATTGTTGGAGAAAGCGGGTGCGGAAAAAGTGTTACAGTGATGTCCATGCTGCAGCTAATCCCTTCCCCGCCGGGAAAAGTGGTGGCGGGGAAAGCCCTTCATCAAGGCAAAGACCTGCTGACAATGACGGATAACGAAATTCGACATGTGCGTGGGGCGCAAATCAGCATGGTATTTCAAGACCCGATGACATCCTTCAACCCAGTATTAACCATCGGGGAACAGGTTGCTGAACCGCTGGAAATTCATATGGGGTTATCACGGGAACAAGCCCTTGAGCGAGTAGCGGAAATGTTTGCCACAACAGGTATTCCAAATCCTAAAGACCGGTTGAAGGATTACCCACACCAGTTTTCGGGCGGGATGCGCCAGCGCGCCATGATCGCTATGGCGCTGGTTTGCAACCCGCAAATACTGATCGCAGATGAACCTACTACAGCGCTGGATGTGACAATTCAGGCGCAAATTATTGAGCTTGTTAAACGCCTACGCGATGAACTGGGCATGGCAATTATTTGGATTACGCATGATCTGGGCGTAATAGCTGGCCTGGCAAATCGGATGATGGTGATGTACGCCGGCCTTGCAGTAGAGACTTCTCCTGTCAGATTGCTGTACAGCAACCCCCAGCATCCCTATACGCTCGGTTTGATTGGCAGTCTCCCTCGCATGGATATTGGCGAAAAGAAACGTCTTGTTTCCATTGAAGGGCTGCCTCCGGTTTTATTTGAAATACCTGCATCCTGCCCATTCCACCCGCGCTGTAAATTCCGTGTAGAACACTGTTTGCATGAAAACCCGCCTTTGATACCCGTTGAGGATGGTCATGCTGCTGCTTGCTGGGTCAATCCTCTAACCGGTAAGGAGCGTTCATGATTTCCGAACAAGAATTATTGCGGGTTGTGAATTTAAAAATGTACTTCCCCATCAAACGCGGGATCATACAAAGGGTCGTCGGCCATGTTCATGCAGTAGACGATATAAGTTTCAGCATAAAAAAAGGGGATACGCTCGGTCTGGTTGGTGAATCTGGCTGCGGAAAATCCACTACCGGGCGAGCAATTTTGCAGTTATATAAACCTACTTCTGGCCATATTTACTTTGGCGAGACAGACCTTGTCAATACGCATGGCGAAACGTTACGCCAACTACGCAAAAAAATGCAGATGATTTTCCAGGATCCGTATGCCAGTCTAAATCCGCGCATGACGGTGGAAGAAATTGTTGGCGAACCCCTGGTTGTCTATAATCTTGCTAAAGGCTCAGAAATCCGTGAACGGGTAAAAGAATTGTTGGGCATGGTCGGTCTGAATCCTGCGTATGTTGACCGCTATCCGCATGAATTTTCCGGTGGGCAGCGTCAACGAATTGGAGTGGCGCGTGCTATCGCCTTGAAACCTGCGCTGATAGTTTGTGATGAACCAATTTCAGCGTTGGATGTTTCTATTCAAGCACAAGTTATCAACCTGCTGGAAGATTTACAAGAACAATTAGACCTGACTTACCTGTTTATTGCGCATGACCTGTCGGTTGTTCGGCATATCAGTACCAGAGTAGCAGTCATGTATTTGGGAATTATTGTCGAACTGGCGTCCCGGGAAGAGTTGTACACCCATCCGCTGCATCCATACACTCAGGCATTACTCAGCGCCGTTCCGATCCCAGACCCGCTGGTAGAAGAGAATCGCAAAAGGGTTATTCTTACAGGAGATGTCCCGTCCCCGATAAATCCTCCCTCCGGATGCAGGTTCCGCACTCGCTGTCCCATTGCGGAAACTCGTTGTGCTGAAAAACGACCGGATTGGCGCGAGGTATCACCAGGCCATTTTGTGGCCTGTCATGTGGTTTCATAACGAATTAGGAGGTGTTAATAAATATATTTACAATGGGTAATGTCCGGATTTATTGCCAGGAAGTTGGAATATCCAAATTCCCAATCCATAACCGGAGAGTCAAAGAACTATTTAATCTGTTGAATGGAGGAGAGAAATGCAGAAAAGTAAATTGTATTTAGTTGTCGGTTTGTTGGTTGTAGTCAGCATGGTATTAGCTTCATGCGCACCTGCTGCAACAGGAGCAAAATCCAAAGATCCAACATCATTTGTGGCTGTGACTTTCAGCGAACCGGAAACCTTTGATCCCGCTCTTGATTATGAGACTGCCGGATCAGAGATTATCCAAAATGTGTATGAAAACCTCGTCTGGTATAAGCGTGAATCCACTAAGGATCTCATTCCTATGCTTGCCACTGAAATTCCCACTGTTGAAAATGGTGGCGTTTCTGCCGATGGTTTGACCTACACTTTCAAAATCCGAAAGGGTGTCAATTTCCACACTGGCGAAGAAATGACTGTTGAAGATGTCGCCTACAGCCTCCAGCGTGGTTTACTGCAAGGTGGAACTTCTTCCCCCATGTGGTTGAACGTTGAACCTATCCTGGGAAGCTCGGACAACAATGATATTGTAGATCAGATTGACCCCAAATTCGTTGATGCTCTCAATGCTGCGGATGTAAAAGCAGAAGAGAAAATCACAAGTGTCGTTGATGATCCGGCAGGTCTAAATAAGATCGACCCGGCTGAACTGAAACGGGTTTGCGAAGTTGTAACTTCCAAGATTGTTGCCGATAAAGATAAAAATACCGTCACTATCAAATTAGCCCAACCCTGGGGACCTTTCCTGGTAAGCATTGCCGGTCCCTGGTCTGTGGTTCAACAGAAAAAATGGGTTGCCGCCAACGGCGGTTGGGATGGCGATTGCGCCACCTGGCAGAAATATTACGGCAAAACATCTGATGAACTCAACAAAACCGCATTGGGCAAAGGTGAAAATGGAACCGGCCCTTACATGCTGGATAAATGGACTGAGAAAGAAAGCATCAGTCTGAAAGCCTTCGATGGCTACTGGCGCAAGGAACCTATGTGGGAAGGCGGCCCCTCTGGAGCCCCCAAACTCAAGAAAGTTACCATTAAGTACATAGATGAATTTGCTACCCGCCTGGCTGCATTCCAGGCTGGCGATGCCGACTTCCTACTGGAAGGTTCTTCTCAAGATTGGCCCCAGTTGGATCCTTTAGCCGGTGAAATGTGCGAAAAAGATTCCAAGAACTGTAAACCCACTGAACTGGGTGCCAAATCTGACATTCGTGCATACAAAGGTTTGCCCACTATCAACCGTACCGATGTTTACTTCAACTTCGCCCCGAATGTAGAAGGCGGCAATAATTTCCTGGGTTCAGGCAAACTGGATGGCAACGGTATTCCTCCGGAATTCTTCAGTGATGAACATATCCGCAAAGCCTTCAACTATTGTTTTGATTGGGGAACGTATATCAAAGACGTTCAGCAAGGCGAAGGAAAACAGGCAAATAACGTCATGATCTTTGGCGAAATTGGTGATAATGATACCAGCCCAAAATACAACTTTGACATCAAGAAATGCGAAGAAGAATTCAAGGCCGCAACTTTGAAATCTTCTGATGGCAAGAGTGTTTGGGATTCTGGTTTCCGCTTCACTTTGTCATACAATACTGGTAATACCCAGCGTCAGACCATTGCTCAGATTCTTCAACAGAATGTTGCCCAGGTAAACCCGAACTTCAAGATAGAAGTTAGCGGCATTGAATGGGCATCCTTCCTAAAAGAACAGAAAGCCAAGAAATTGCCTATGTTCATTGTTGGATGGCAGGAAGATATTCCTGATCCGCACAACTGGACATTCACCTACACACTTGGTTACTCTGGGTCTAATCAAAAAATGCCCAAGGAATTTAAGGATAAAATTCAACCCTTAGTTCAAAAAGGTGTTAATGAACCTGATCCATTGAAACGCGCAGCGATCTACGCCGACTTTAACAAGATGTATTATGATTTTGCTCCCACTATCCTGCTGGCACAGCAGTATGTTCACCATTATGAACACACCTGGGTTAAAGGTTATTATCGTAACCCAACCTATGGTCAGTGGTACTACTATGCTTTGAGCAAAGACTAATCTAGTCTAAGGTATTGGGTTGGAGATCCGCTTTTGCGGGTCTCCAACTCGTCATCCTAAGAAAGAGATTTTCGGGCTGGAGCAGTAATGACTCAATATATTATTCGCAGAATTCTTATTCTTCCCCTGACTTTATTCGGGGTCACAATTTTGATTTTTGCCATGCTTTCTTTCCTGTCACCGGAAGAACGTTCGGCTTTGTACGTGCGCGATATCCCTCACAATAAGGCGGCAATGGATGGAATTATCAAACGGTACGGGTTGAGAGATCCTATTTATGTACAATACTGGCATTGGATAGCCGGCCGGCCTGATCCTGTTACCGGCAAAATAAACGGCGGAATTGCTCGCGGAGATTTAGGTTATTCCCGATATGCTGGACAACCTGTCAGCGACCTGATCAAGCGCCGTTTCCCAGCTACCGTTGAATTGTCTCTCTGGTCGCTTTTTCCAATTATCGGTATTGGTATCTGGTTAGGAATTTTGGCTGCAGTTAACCATAATAAACTGATTGATCAGGTAGCCCGGGTATTCAGTATTATTGGATATTCTTTTCCAACTTTTGTTTTTGGATTGATGTTATTGATGGTTTTTTACGCCAAACTACGTTGGTTCCCTTCCGGTCGTCTTTCAGACTGGGCGGATGCCATTGTTAGTGCAAAAACATTTACCTCTTATACTTCGCTAATTACGATCGATTCTCTATTGAATGGTCGATTTGATGTATTTTTGGATGCCATCCGGCACCTTGTACTTCCTATTGTTACGTTATCGTATGTTTCATGGGCTGTTTTCTTAAGAGTTACCCGATCCTCCATGTTGGAGACACTGCGGCAAGATTATGTAACAACTGCCCGTGCCAAAGGTGTAAAAGAAAAAGATGTCATCAACAAGCATGCCCGTCCCAATGCATTAATTCCTGTAGCCACCATCGGCGGCTTGCAGGTTGCGGCGTTATTGGGCGGCGTTGTTTTTACTGAAACGATTTTCAACTTTCCAGGAATTGGTTCAGCAGCAGCTTCGGCTGCGGGACAGTTGGATGTGGTCACGGTAATGGGTTTTACCTTGATGACTGGACTGATTTTGATCATTGCCAATCTGATTGTGGATGTCATGTATGCCTTCCTCGATCCGAGGGTTCGGCTTCAATAATAATTTATGGAGAATATCATGACTGAGCAATCTCCGGTTGCATCACTTCAAGTCTTTACATTTGATCTACCGCAACGAAATATCACCTGGCTTGAACGGGCTATTGGGCCAGAGTTTTATAGAATTTTCCGGGGCGTAATAACCAACCCGCTCTCCATAACTGGAACAGCATTAATCCTCTTTTGGATTGTTATAGCTGGACTTGCTCCTGTGTTGGCTCCTCCGTTGAACACGGTAAATCCGTATATGATTCCACGAGATGGTTTTGGAACTACACCTAAAGTGCCTGGAACAACCTGGGCGATTCGTCCTCCGGCGATGCCAACCATACTCCAGCCTTTTATGCCGAAAGGCTGGGTTCACATTATGGGAACAGCCTCCGGCCAGTGGGATATTTTCTATGGTGTTGTATGGGGTGCGAGAACAGCTATCAAAGTTGGTGTGATCATTGAGGGCCTGTGTTTGTTGATTGGAATTCTTATTGGCAGTCTGGCTGGGTTTTATAGCGGCTGGCTGGATGAAGTATTAATGCGAATAACAGAAATTTTCATGGCTTTTCCATTTATCCTGGCTGCGCTAACTATGTCTGCCGTATTGACCCCAACTTTTGGAAGAGGGATTTGGGCTCCAACTATTGCTCTGGTGACCTTCGGGTGGATGGGATATGCTCGTCTTATTCGCGGTGATATTTTGTCTTTACGGGAGCGGGATTTCGTAATGGCTGCCCGCGTTGTAGGCGCCAAAGATAGCCGCATTCTTTTCAGGCATATCATTCCAAATGCTATTTACCCCACACTAGTACTGGCCTCCATGGATATTGGGACAGTTGTTATTTCCTTTGCCGCTTTGAGTTTTCTGGGCATAGGTACAGAGGTAGGGTATGCAGATTGGGGACAATTACTTAGTTTTGCCCGCAACTGGATACCAAACCTGTTTACTTACTGGTATATTGTGGTTTATCCCGGACTTGCCTTAATATTGTTTGTCCTGGGCTGGAATCTCGTGGGTGATGCTTTACGTGACATTATGGATCCACGAATGCGAGGGCGCGGCAGCGAATAGTTTAACAATTATCAAATAGATCGCCGATTCCCCTGCCGGAAGTTCCACACCCGTCAGTGTCCTTTTATTTATAGAATACATAAGTTATTATAATTCCCAGTTGGTGAAAGCTATTTCAATTGATTTGCCACTCTGTAATTGCTTACAAAGGATTGAAAAGTCAAAATAGGGAAATCGCGCGATGAATACTAGAAATCAAACAGAATTGCAGAAAAGAATCCTTCCAATCGTTTTGATAGGATTTGCCCTTAGTAGCTGCACACCTGCTTCTCTTCCGCAAACAGAAACGAGAGTTCCAACTGCTGCCGTTATGTCAACCGCGGTAGTGCAGGTTGTTACACCAATTCCCACGCCATCCATTATCACACCCACGGCTGCACGGGTCGTTATCCGGGTTGGTACAGGTGATTCAGGAGATGCGCTAAATCCGCATCAGATGATCATTCAATCTTATGAAGATAATCATTCCAATGTCATGGTGCAAATGGAAGCCATTGCCGGAATCGATTATTATGCTCGCTTAATGACTCTGGCTGAAGCTAAGCGTGCGCCGGATGTCGTGGCTGTGGCGGATGATTACGTCCAGTTCTTTGTAGAAAAAGGGATGTTCCTTCCGCTTGACGATCTAAAAGACAAAGTTGCTTTTGACCCGTCTGCGTACGTCCCCGGGACACTCGAACCCGGCCAGGTGAATGGGAAGCAATATTTTCTTCCGCATAACTATTCACCTCTAGCTTTGTATTACAACAAAAAATTGTTTGATGCTGCCGGACTACCTTACCCGGAAGAAAATTGGACATGGGACAACTTGTTATCGGTCGCGCGAAGATTGACGATCGACAAAAACAGAGATGGTAAGCCGGAGCAGTGGGGAATTCAAATGAATGCCAACTGGGAAACCGGCTTTGAATACTGGGTAGCCGCCGCCGGTGGCAAATTAATCAGCGAAGACGGCAAAAATATTCTTGGTTACATGGATTCACCGGAATCAATTCGTGCATTGCAGTTTTATGCAGATATGTACAACAAATACAAGGTTACTCCTCCCCCGGTTGATTTGATGGCATGGGGAGGTGGAAACCAGGAGTTTGAAAATGGGACAGCCGCCATGCTCATTTTCGGCCATTGGCCGCATACTGGCTTTATTCGGAATCCAAATATCGACCTTGGCGTCACCGCCCCGCCTAGAGATAAAATCCGGGCTAACATATTATTCTGGGATGGGTATGGTGTTTCATCTTCTTCCGAAAATCCGGTACAGGCGGCTGATTTTCTCGCGTTTTATGGCGGAGAAGGAAGTTCGGAAATCTGGGGGGAAGACCTCTTACCTGTAGTTAAGACAGCGGTAATTGGGGATGGCCAAATACTAGGCCAACTGGAAAAGGTATGGCTTGATGAATTAGATCACTTGGTTCCCCGAGCATATTTGTTTACTCCTTATTGGGAGGAATCAGCCCGATTCATATTAAAGGATGCGCTAACAACCGTCATAATGGATCCCAACGCTGATGTTACGCAAACGTTGAAAAAGGCAGCCAGGGAATCCCAGGCGGCATTAGATCTGTATCCCTAATAATCCAACAGATTTGAAAATGGACTGCTAAATAATCAATCACAATATTAAAGTCAGTGCAGAAACAGGTGGGTTGCACAAAAAATGCAGTCAAAACGCACTTTGAAGTTATGATGTTTGGCAAAGGTTTTTAGGAAATTTGCCACTATACCCACCCCCTTGTATCCAGTATTATTTTTATTATGCTGGAAGCCAATCAAAACAATCTACCCATTTTGCTCGGGTTAGATCCCTCTCAAATATCTCAAATTCAAACCATCCTTGAATCCTGTATGTTTGCTGAAAACAGCATGGTTTTTCAGCAGGATCAGGAAGCATTTTTCCTCTATATTTTGACATTTGGTGAAGTAATTATCCGCTTCAAACCGTACGATGGCGAAGAACTCACCATTGCTCAAATTTATCCAGAGGGTATATTTGGTTGGTCCGCAGTCCTTGGAAGGCCGCATTACACATCCTCTGCTTATTGTTCATCTGCCGCTACAGCCATCCGCATTCGAGCAGACCTATTGCAGCAGTTTTGCGAAAGAAATCCCGAGCTAGGTATGATACTATTAGATAGACTTGCGTCTGGAATTGCATTACGTTTGAAAAGCACACACGCTGAAGTATTAGCCATGTTAACCCGGGGATTGATTATTACCCCAGAGAGATAAGAGAAAATTATGGTTGCTGAACCTCCCAATTTTTCGGAACAAGAACGGATGAAAGCGCTCGTTGAACAGTTGGATGGGTACATCAGCCATTATCATGGGGGTGGTGTGGAACTGGTGAGCTTTGATTCTGAAACGGTAAAAGTCCGACTGGGTGGCGCCTGTCTGGGCTGTCCGCTATCCCCTGTGACGCTTCACGGTTGGGTGGAAGGAACCATCCACCAGTTCTTTCCGGAGGTGAAAGTCGAGCAGGCGCTTTAGACATATTGTTTTGCATATTATTATTTGACATAAGTGAAAAGCATCCGCGTAAATAAAGGTTTTAGATAAAGCGCACTCCTTATTACCAATGTGATTTCCCCTCAAGTCTTTTTGGTTTATTTCTCTTTCGTGGAATTTGTGTATTTCGTAGTTAATTATCACTTGACGGAGCAACGGCAAAATATTGTGATCTCAATATTTTCAGAAAGCAGGTGAAACACGAAAAGGATGTTCATGCTAAAATTAGATAAACGAAAACGGGTGAAAAGAAATGCTTGAAAACCAGAAATCTGATATTGAACAACAACCTTCCGAATTTTTGACCTTTATCACAAGGATGTGCGCCGCGCATCAATGGAAAATTACAGAATCGGATGATGAACATGCTGTTATTCAATTTGCTGTAAATGAAACTCGGTCGCAAACCCTGTTTGTATTTTATTTTGACAATTCTCTGGAGTTTTCCGTTCCCAGTTTCGCAGCATTTGATTCCCTGGAAAATGTCCCGCATCTAATTTCAACAACTCTACTGCAAATCAATGCCAAGACAAAAATGGGGTTTTGGTGTCTGGAGCAAATCGGGGAACGGATTGTGTATACATTTATGCACAATGCCAGCATGGAAAATGTAACCGAACATCTCTTCGGCGAGATTGTTTCCTCGCTCATTCAACGTGTAGAAGAATTCGAGGGGTTACTCGAAAAAATGCCTAAGGAAAACAACTCCAAAACGGATTGATTTCTGATTTTTCTGTAACAGCTCAGTCTTAAATTATTAACTACGAAATACACGAAAAACACGAGATAATTGGGAACAAATTGTGCCTTCTCGTTGATTTTCTAAACAATACCTATTGAGCAGTTGATTATTGTTTACAGCCGGCCTTCAGTGCGTTTGTCCCATTCTTTTACGGCGGTCCGAATTAAATCCTTAACGATGGGGTCCGGAACCGCATCAATACCAATATAATGCTCATTGGCAACCCAAACGATGACACCCTCTCTTGGTTCTTCAACCAGTCGAATTTTCCTATCCGGTTTTTCCGATTTTTGGATTACTTCCTGCAGAATGTCATCAATTTGCTCAACCATAGACTTTACCTTTTTGGCTGGCTCGGCAGCGGGCTTTGGTGCGGGTTTCGGGGGAGGAAAATACGCAGGGACC
>JBAWYZ010000064.1:0-10419 GCA_037143255.1 Leptolinea sp.
GGCAATGTATAGATAAGTATTTAAACCAAAGACAAATTCGGTGACCGAAACGTGGCAAGTCTAAGCTTTTTCAACATAGCTTCCGCCCATTATTTGTCGTCCTCTGTAAACAGTATCTTGTCTGATAAAGAAATCACCAAACAGAATTATTTATTTTCCGGCCTCCGGTAAACGTAAACCGGAAAAGTCTCGGCTGTTTTCGTGAAGTCCAATGTCTCATACAAGGCTAGTGAGGCCTTATTTTCGAATTGTGTATTAACGGTTATTTCCCAGCTATTGATTTTCACGCTGGCTGTAAGCATATCACGCACCAATTCAAAGCCAATATTCTGACGCTGCCAGGCCGGGTCAACTGCAAGCCTGGCCAGGTGTGTATTGATGGGTGTGGATGTGCTGATTTGATACCCAACGATTTTGTTGTCCAAAACTGCTACAGTGGCTATAGAGGCCTGGTGGAAAGCGAGGATAAGCGCATCCAGTGAGTTTTGCCATAATGGATTGAAGGCCTGTCGATCAACCTGCGCAACAGCCGGCAGATCAGCCGCGATCATCTGGCGAATTTGCAGCCCGGCTGGAACAGGACGCGCGTGTTTTTGCCGGTAATTCCAATCCAAAGCGACTATGTGTTGGTAAAGTTCGAATTGGTTCAGTTCCAGTGTTTTAATAAACCAATCATGTAAGCCCAGGGCAGCAATAACAGGTTTGGGTTCTATGGATAAATCTTTTGCACATTGGTCAAAAAGGATTGGGAACATTTTTTCAGGAGGTAATTCAATAGACGCCCCAAAAACGCGAATCCAGGAAATGCCTTCCGGATCAATAGGCGAAGCCATGGCGGCCAGAATATCACCCCTGCGCATTAACAAATAATATGGTTGGTACCCTAACCATTCAAGAGAAGATCGCCAGTCTAGGTGGTGGTAAATATTAATCCGGCTTTTAAAAAACGCAGACAGAGCGTTTAAATCTGCTGCGGTTGCCTGCCGCAGGGTGAATTTGTTGGTTGTAGGATTTTGTTGCATCTGAAAGCCCTCTTTGATTACGGCATTAACCGGGAGACAGTTGAAAACAATTTGCACATGATTTTCTCTCGCATGGTGAGTTTTTCTTTTGACCGCAGAGCTTCCAGCATAGCGCCCATGGCTTTGATCGGATTGCCGCCTTCCATTTCTAATGTGGCAATGGTTTTTTGAACAACAGCCAGATTTTCTTTATCACCAGCAAAGGCCAATTTTTCTGCCGAAAGTTTATACAATTTCAAGCTTATATTTTTCTGACCTAATTCTTTGAATGCAGCCGCCTGGTTTCCAAGCGCATATCCCTCTCGAAGGTTATCTCCGGCTTCGGCGAAAATCAGGTGCGTATCTTCACTGGCTTGCAGGGCTGCTTCGGCTTTACCAACCTGTAATAGCGCCACACTCCGGTTATTGGCCATTTCGGTTGCCATCAGCAAATCATTGGAATTCTTGTAAGCCTGTTCAGCTTCTAGATAAAGACTGGTTGCAGAGTCAAAATTGCTTGCCAGGTAAGCTGCCTTGGCCTGTGCATTCAGTTTTTCGGGTGCATCTTCCATTGGCTAGTACGTTATTTCCAATAAAGATTCAGCGATTTTCCTTAGTTGGTCTGCAGGAAGAGTACTAAGTTTGCTGGCAATAACGAGGTATTGTTTATTAACCGGACTGGCCACAAAATCTGACAAATCCTTTGGCAACCGGAAACTATTTTTTTCTCCGGAAATTTCTTGCACTACGGGTGTTACAGTTTTTACTAAGGTTTCTCTGGTTGGAATTGCATAACTGTCAATCCATGATGTCATATCTATTTGCAGGGCGCGGGTGATATCTTCCAGGTCAGTCAGAGGTATCGGGGTTTCGCCTAATTCATATTGGGTAAGCAGGTTAATCGAGAGATCGGTAATGAGGGCTAAATCTTCGCGGGACTGTTTTTGACGAGAGCGGGCTTGCATGATCATCGCTCCCAATATTCGTTGGCGAAGCTGCAAGCGTTTGTTCATGGTTTCTACCCTCAACTTGGGCATTTCATCTGAAAGACTTTTGGACCCGAAGAAATGATCTACTGGCACCGCATAGATGGCAGCCAATGCTTCCAATTCGGGCAGAGATGGGGTGATACTTGCAGTCTCCAGCAACTGTAAGTGATAAGGTTCCCACCCCAGAAGCGCACAGGCTTCTTCAGGTGTTCTACGAGCATACAAACGGCCATCCGTAATTAGAGCGGCTAGTTTATGTGCCCGAAGTGTTTTTACTTGCGATTTAGTTTCCATAAGTTATCTCCTACGGTTTCCCATCATTTCGTTTACATTTGCAACAAATATTTCAGGACCCAATCGGAACCCGGATGCTTCAAGCCTTGGACTAAACGCAGGACGGATTCCGGTCGGGCGCAATTCACCAATTATTTTTCCATCCTTATCGACACCGCTTTGTTCAAATTTAAAGATTTCGGTCATAGTGATAGTGTCGCCTTCCATACCAGAAATTTCGGTTATGGATGTGACTTTTCTGGACCCATCTTTCAGACGAGCTTGTTGGACGATTACATCAACCGCAGCGGCAATTTGTTCGCGTAAAACTTTAATGGGAAAGTTGATGCCGGCCATCAAGCACATGGTTTCCAGGCGGCTTGTGGCATCCCGGGGGGTATTAGCATGCAGTGTGGTGAGCGAGCCATCATGCCCGGTATTCATGGCCTGGAGCATATCCAATGCCTCGCCACCCCGAACTTCCCCCACAATAATCCGGTCTGGACGCATGCGCAAGCAATTGCGCACTAATTCGCGAATCCCGACAGCATTTTTGCCTTCTGCGTTTGGTGGTTTTGTTTCCAACCGAACAATATGCGGCTGTTGAAGTTTCAATTCGGCAGCATCTTCAATAGTTACGATTCGTTCATTAGATGGAATATAACTGGAAAGAATGTTAAGGAAAGTGGTTTTACCGGAACCGGTTCCGCCGGATACCAGAATGTTCAAACGCGATATGACACACGCCCGCAGCATTTCCGCCATCCCCTTGGTGATAGAACCGCCGCTAACCAATTGATCCATTGAAAGTTTGTCTTTCATGAACTTACGAATGGTAATAGAAGGGCCGTCAATTGCAACTGGCGGAATCACTGCATTCACACGAGAACCATCCGGTAAACGGGCATCCACTGTTGGATTGTCAGGATCAATACTTCTCCCCAGCGGAAGAATGATTTTATCAATAATACGGAGGATGGCATCATCATTTTCAAAGCGGACGTCCGTTTGGATTATCTTTCCGTTTTGCTCGATGAAAACCATGTTCGGCCCATTTACCATCACTTCGCTGATTGTAGGGTCATCCAGTAAAGTTTGCAGTGGGCCAAACCCCACTAATCCATCGATTATTTCCTTAAATACTTGATCCCGTTGGAAATCTGGTAAATTAAGTTTGGTAGTCTCGTAACCTTGCTGGAGTAGCTGCTGAATGGCTTCCCGTCTTTGGCGGGGTGAGGGCGGCCGGGCTTCCATTTCACGTGAAACAGAATTTATCAGATAGTTTTTCAACTTCAACAAATCTGGTGGGGCCAATGGGGAGCCAGCCAGGGGTGTCATTTTATTTCCTTTGTCGGTTTCACTTCTTCATCCGGCAGCAGCCAGACGATTTGTTCTGTGTTTACAGAGAGGAATCCGCTTTGGTAAAGCGCTTTTCCTTCGGCGGAGAAAACTGTGGCGTCTGTTACGGCAATAAATAGATCTTTACGGTTTAACTCGTCTTTCACCCGGTCTTCCGGCCGAATGTGAATTTTGCCGCGAATTAATTGACTGGTTGTCTGAATCGTAACGTTAATCGGCTTTTTTGAGACTACTTGGGTAAAGATTTTGCCTTTTTCTTCAAAGTTGGAGAACATTATTCTGTCTTTCCTTTTCCCGGTACTGGAATGATATCAGCCGGCATCAGGTATCCAAGACCGGAGCGGGTGACAATATGACGCGGACTATGCGGGTTATCTTCCAATTTTTGACGCACTCTTGCAATACTGACCCATAAAATCTCTTTTTCATCGTGGTAAGAGTCGCCCCAGATCGCTTTGAGCAGTTCTTCGCCGGATAATATTTGGCCTAAATGATGGGCAAATTGAAGGAGCAAACGGTATTCTGTTGCCGAAAGGAAGACTGGTTTATCGCCTTTCCAAACTTCTGCTCGCGCAAAATCAATTTTCAATTCCAGATGCTGAAAGAAACGTTCACCAACAGAGTCGTCATCTTGGCGCACTCGCCGAAGAACTGCCCGAACACGAGCAATTAATTCAGTGGCAGAAAATGGTTTGACAACATAGTCATCTGCGCCCACATTCAGTCCTTTGACGCGGTCCTGCTCTTCTCCTTTTGCCGTGAGCATAATGACCGGCACGCTGGAAAATTGCCGGATGCGTTCACAGGTAACAAATCCATCCATGCGGGGCATCATCACATCCATTATGACGAGATCAGGTTTTTGAATTGAAACCAATTCAATCGCATCTTCGCCATTCGTAGCGTACAGAACTTCGTACCCCTCGGCCTGTAGATTAACCTGGAGCAAGTGAATATACAACTTCTCATCATCAACAACCAGGATTTTTATCGGCATGTTAAGCCCTCCACCCAATTATTCATCCAACACAGGAAGCAAAATAGTGAATTTGGTACCCTCACCAACCGTTGATTCTACGGAAATTTCTCCATGGTGAGCATCAATGATTTGCTTGCATATATATAATCCAAGGCCGCTGCCACGGGTTTCTTTGGACGAGTTTAGGTCTCTGAAAAAACGCCAGAATATCTTTTCCAGCGATTCAGCTGGAATACCGGGGCCTTCATCACGGAATTGAAGAATAACCTGCTGGTTTTCTGATTTGATTGTAATCCAAAGCGGTGATTGAGGTGCATATTTTGATGAATTGTTGATCAGGTTTTCAAAGACCTGATCCAACCGTTTGGGATCAGCCTGCACAAATTTTATGGGTTCGGTTAACTCTAGTAGGATTTTCAAATCAGGATGGTGGAGATTGGTTCTTGCTGTAACATTACGGATCAAACTATCCACCCGCACAGGTTGCATGTGCATTTCCAGCATGTTGCTTTGCAAACGGGCTGAATCCAGCATATTGTCGATTAAATCCTGCAGATTGTCCGTCTCGCTATCAATAATTTTTAAAAACTCCTGCTGGGTTTGAAAATCCCAGGTAGTATCTGAGCGTAACAGTGTGGTAGCAAAACCTTTAATAAATCCCAATGGACTGCGCAATTCATGCGTGATGGTTGAAATGAAATTATCTTGCAAGTTGGATTGACGGTTTTGTTGGGTTAATAATTCCACTTGATCTTGCAATCTTTTGTTTCCCATTACCAAACTCAAAACGGCAGCATAGCCTTGTGCCTGGTCGATATCAATTAATGAGTAATTGGGACCGCCGAATCGGATCATCACCACAGCGCCGAAAGGGGTGTTATTGTGGGAAAGTGGAATGGCCAACCCGAAGGGACGATCCAGCCGATCTGCTTCAGAATTCTGCGGCGGGTGCGTCGTAATCGCGCGGTTATTCTGTATTGCCTGGCTTCCAATGCTGTCACCCCAGGCAGTATCAGCTTCAGCAGATCTTCCGCGTCCGACAGCCCGGGCATAAACAGGTTCGAGGTTTTCCCCGCCATTTTTCTTGTAGATCACCAGGTGATCAAAAATGAGCCCTAACCGTACCTGGTGGGTAAAATCGTCCATACCTGATCGCGACTCATCAGGTCTATGTAGTTTGCTAAGAGATCGAAGAAGATAGAGATTTGGACTTTCTTCCATGGCGGTTTGTGAAGACATGCTCTCTGGCTCTCCTGCAAGATGGATGAAAAATCAGACTTCTGCGAGTAGTTGAAATTCGAACTCGCTTCCTTTATTAACCTCAGAACGAATGCGGATTACCGAGCCGTGCGCTTCGACTATTTTACGAACAAGAGCAAGTCCAAGTCCGGTACCCCCGTATCGGCGAGTAGAGGAGCCATCCAATTGGTGAAATGGTTCCAATATTTCATCAAAGCGTTCTACCGGAATACCGATACCGGTGTCTTTTACAACTACACAAATATGGTCGGCTTCTTTTTTGCATTGAAGCTCTATCTTCCCGTTAGCCGGAGTGAACTTCATCGCATTATCCAACAGTTGCCCGATAGCCCAGGAAATTTTATCCTCATCTACCTTCACGCGAGGCAATTCGGGTTCTATGACCAGGCTAAGTTGAAGGTTGTTCTCCTCAGCTTTGATTCGAGCCCGGTTCACCAGGGTTTGCCCTAGTCGTTCCAGATCAATAAGCTGCAAGTTTAAGACCATATCACTTCGATCGATCTCGGAAAATTGCAGTAAATCTTCAATTAATTTTTCCAACCTTTCAGATGCCCGCTGCATCACCTGCAACGCATTCATCTGTTCATCTGTTATTGGCCCCATAATGTTCGAAATTAATAGCTCCAGATACCCCATAATATGCGTCATGGGTGTGCGCAATTCATGAGAGATATTTGCCACGATATTGGATTTCATCCGGTCAAATTCTGCCAATTTTGTTAAAGCAGCCTCTAGTTCAGCGGTTCGTTCTTTCACCCGTTGTTCTAGAAAGGCATTGGCATTTTGCAAGGCTGTTCTGAGTTGCAGTATCTGTTCAGTTACGGCCTGGTCTAATTCAGCCTGGGTGATCATTTTTTCATCAACCAGAATTTGCCCAATTAATGCAGGCGAGCCGGTTTTTCGGGCGACAGCCTGCAATTCAATTACCCGGGCAAGCTGTTCTGATGTAATAAGCCGGCGTTCAATGAGATAATCTCCCAATCGTGGGACCAGTACTTCAGGGGTTAGATTTTGAGTGGGTTGTTCGGTCATTGTTTTTAATCCATTCTACCCGTTCTACCGGTATTGTTTTCACATTTGTGACCCATAATCTCTGGTGAAATAAACTTGGTTTATCACTTCAAGATCGAATCCAAAACCGAATTCAATTCTTCGTTGGAGTAATAATAAATTACCAGACTTCCGCCCTTTTTCCCGGGGTTGACCGTAACCCGCGTGCCAAGGTGGGCTCTGAGACGCTCTTCAATTTCTTTAAACTCAACCGGTGGATCCAGTTTGGGTTTCGGAGGGATTTTTTCGCCGCTATATTTCTTCACCAGGTCTTCTGTTTGCCTGACATTTAGATCATTGCGTAAAATGATTTGCAAAACTGCGGTTTGAGATTGGGAGGTAGCGAGACCCAAAAGCGTCCGCGCATGCCCTTCAGTGATGTCGCCTGTGAGCAAAGCATGCTGCACACTTTCTGGCAGCTTCAGTAAGCGGAGCGTGTTGGTTACTGCTGTCCGACTCTTTCCAACTTGCGCCGCGATTTCCTCATGAGTCAAGTTAAAGTCATCAGCCAACTGACGATAGGCTTCGGCGGTTTCCAGCGGCATTAGATCAGCCCGTTGAATATTTTCAATGAGCGCCAATTCGAGACGGTCGCGGTCGTTGGCCTCACGCAGGATAACCGGGACAACATCCAACCCGGCGATCTGTGCTGCGCGCCAGCGGCGTTCACCGGCAATAAGAATGTATTGATCTGCTGTTTCTTTTGTAACGATTAGAGGCTGCAAAATGCCATGTTGCCGGATGGAATCAGCCAGCTCTCGAAGACCTTCTTCGGCCATCACAGTGCGAGGTTGACGCGGGTTGGGGATGATGCTGCCAATTGGAATAGAATTGGTTCCGGCAGCAGGTTCACTTGCAGCCGGAATTATTGCATCTAATCCTCGACCTAGTCCACCTTTATATGCCATTTACTTCTCCTGCTCAATAATTTCAGGTATGGACACCCCATCCTGACTCAATAATTCTCGCGCAAGGGCTGCATAAGATTTTGCTGCTCCGGAATCAGGCGCATAGGTAGAAATTGGAATACCATACGAGGGAGCTTCAGCCAACCGGATGGAACGCGGGATGACCGATTGAAAAACCTGCGTTGGGAAGTGTTTGCGGACTTCATTGACTACATCGATTGCCAGGCGGGTACGGCCGTCATACATGGTTAATACAACCCCCCGAACGGTCAAAGTGGGAAACAGGGATGTCCTAACCCGGTTGATGGTTTGGGTTAATTGACCCAAACCTTCCAAGGCCAGGTATTCACACTGCACAGGAATGATGACGCCATCTTTCGCGGCCAACAGGCCGTTAACCGTTAAAAGACTAAGCGAGGGAGGGCAATCTATAAGAATATAGTCATAACGGTCAGAAAGTCCATTTACGATTTCGCGCAGCCGATATTCCCGGTTTTTACTGTCAATTAATTCAACATCTGCTCCAGCCAGGGCAGGAGAAGAAGGCAGCAGCGAGAGTTTGACGCGTGGGTTATGCAAGATTTGCGGCGCTGCCGGGGCAGAACCAATCAAAACCTCATAAGTGCCGGTTTTTACCGTGTTTTTATCTATTCCAAGGGAAGAGGTTGCGTTTGCTTGCGGGTCAAGATCAACCAGCAATACCCTCTGCCCGTAATAACCCAGGTAGGCTCCCAGGTTAATGGCGGATGTGGTTTTCCCCACACCGCCTTTTTGATTTACAAAGGTGAATATTTTCGTCATATTTGCCATTCCGCATTGAGGATTTCAGTACTGACCCTGTTTATTTCTTCGATTTTTGGGAGGCTTTCCAACCCACGGCGAGTTACAGAAAAACCAGCCAATTGCGTGGCGAATCTGCCTGCTTCCCAGGGATCGCGAGTGGAGTTGTAGCGCGTAAAAAAGCAAGCGGCAAAAATATCACCGGCGCCAGTCGAATCGACTTCAGTAACTCTAGGCGGAGAAAACCGCCGGACGTCGCCATTCCAATAAATCCGCGCTCCTTCGGCTCCTTCGGTAACTGCCAAAATACGGATGGAACGCAGCATTTCTTCAATGCGGCTTTCATCTCCATTAATGTCTTCAATACTAATTACAGCTGCGGCTGAATTCTCCAAAACATAAGCCGCTTCCGGCCATTCCGAAGAAGAGACATTCCCGGCCTGATCCCAGGCACGCATGAAACCCTGCGGGGTAATACAAACAAGACTATCGGGAAAATACCTCGCCAGCGAAGGGTCTGTTTCACTGGCAACCGGGGCAATGTGGATGATAGGTGTTTTGCGCCAGATTTCCGGAATGTTGGAAAGATTGATCGGGTCTGCAATTTGATGCAAGATTTGAATTCGACCATCTGGAGTGTAAATATTCTCAAAGGTTGTGGTGACCTCGCCAAATTTAGAAAGGATGGTAATGCCCTCCGAAACCGGCAGAGAATAATCGGCTGCACAAGCGGTGACAATGCCAACCCGAAATCCCAACGCTCGGGCTGTTAATGCGGAATAGAGAACAGGGCCACCAGGGATATCTCCCTGCGGGATGATATCGCGTGTTATATGACCGATCGCAAGGTAATCGACCGGTTCAAGGGCAGTCCCAGTAATCATAGACTGATTATACCTGAACCGCCTGGTCAAATTCTGAAGCCGGCGCCAGGCTCTCACTACTAACGGTTGCACAATACGGGCAAATATTCCAGGGCAGTTCCATCAACTTCTTGCAGGTGGGGCAGGTTTTTTTCAGACGGGTATGGCAAGTGGGGCACACCACCCAGTCTTCACGTGTGTGTCTTCCACAGCCTGGGCAAGTGTTAATTTCCTCGATGGCTTTTAGTAAAGCCTCTTCTTCCAGAGTGCGCTGATATTCTTCTTCCAGGGTGTGGACAGGGCGAAGGATCAGATAGATGACAATGCCTGGCAGAAAGAGTACTGCCACCACCAGAACGGCCAAAATCCGGGCAAATGGTTCCCTGGAACGGGTGCGGATATCCCGATACGTCCAAATAATCAGGCTAAGCCACAGGGCGGCAAAGAAGGCTGCAGAAAAGCCGACAATGTATTGAAACATACCGCTAAATGAAGCCGGATCAAAAGGCATATCTGAATGTCCGTTCGGAGATTAATCCTGATAGTTATCGATGAGATCGCGGATGATGGTCACCTGAGTTGGCGTTACGGGGAGCAGATGGCAGCCAACCGAGAACAGATCCGGGTCTAATTTGTGGTCACACCAGACTGCATCGGCGTTGAGCAGCATTTCCCTTTGTCCGTCCACTTCTTCTGGAAAATCAATGCGCATTTCCAGGAGTTTCCCGGGTTCAATGGGGGTTTCGCAAATAATTTGAACACCTTCTGATGTAAGATCTACAAGGTTGCCGATAAGTTGGCCTGTTTTGCGGTCAAATACGCGAAGGTAGTGGACTAAATGAATGCGATCGAATTTACGTTTTTCAGACATAATGTCTCCCTTGCTAAAGTGAACAGTAAATGAATTATATTCTTTTCAGGATTCTTTTGCAAATGCTGTGATAGTTGGATTGTAAC
>JBAWYZ010000065.1:0-10339 GCA_037143255.1 Leptolinea sp.
CATTAATAGTTGAAACTCTTTTGCTGATTTGGGTGCCTGACCGAAGAACCCTACTAGTGCGGTGACTTGCGCGGTAACTGGTGCGGTGACTGGTGCGGTGTTGTTGTTGCTTCTGCCAGCATATTTAAAACCAATTCAAGGTTCGACATGTGGTCGCGCAGGTTTTCTTTTTTCAGTTGTTTGTATTGCTTGTACTGTTTTGTTGAAAATCCGCTCCATGCCTGGGTAATTTCATCGGTAAGTATGGCAAATTCCTGGCCTTTTTCAGGATCTTCAATTTCATCGATACGCTCTGAGCCAACTTTTGCCAACCACATTTTAAATGGCTCAGCTTTTGGCGAGGGAACTGATTGAATTAATCGAAACAATTGTTCGCTATCGGCAACGTCGGTGATGCGCATTTTGCCATCTTCGGCAGCCATTTTTAACTGTCCGATTTTTTCGGACAGTTCACTGCCTTCTTTTTTCAGCTTAGCTTTCAAATCGCTCCAATACTTACGCGGACGATCGGTGCCTGTAAGCGCTTCAATAACATCAATTATAGAAAAGTACCATTTTTCAACTTCCGAATCCCAAACAGAACGTACCTGTTTGGTTTCAAATAATTTGATTGCTGTTTCTTTAGTCATATTCATCATGGGTTATTAAGTACAAATATAAGCTATCTGTGTATTTCAAGATTCTCCCAAGGGAAAAATCGAAATCAGAGTCTTGTGATAACCGATAATTTCATTTCACCTTAGAATTGACATGTTGATCGGCTAAGATTTTATTCGTTAAGGTTAACATTGATACCTCCCATCTGTCGTCTTTGTCATCCTCAGGACCGGGAAATCTTTTTTTAAACCTGTGTTTTACACCTGTCCAGGTTTTGTCTCCTTCGATACTTTCTGCTCCAAGTAATTCATATTCTATGCCTTTCATGAAGAAGAACCGGTTACCTTTTTCGAAGCCGTAGCATCGTTTTCCGTTGATGTATGTTACTTCGAGGGCCATGGGATATAGCGAAATAGCGAAATGGCGAAATTGGGTTATGATTGATGGCTATTTTATTTCCTGATATTTTGAGACGTACCATTCATAGAATTCATCGAAGGTGTGGATCAGCAGATATATTCCTCCGGCTTTTTCGACCTGTTGTTGATATGCTTCCTGTTCGGGCCGGATACGATCGCGACCAACTTTGATTTCAATTTTAACTGACCGGCCGGCAATGGTGGCTGAAATGTCGGCCGAACCTTTCTGCATACTCGACTTTATCCAGCGTACAGATCCAATCTGCCTTTGTTGACCCAGCACATCGGTATAGGTTTTTCGCATATCAACCCTGCGGCCAGTGACGGATATCCTCTCGGCCTGGCCGCCTGATAGCTGGATGAATTTGATCACGGCCTTGGTTAGTTCGTTCGCTTTGGTGGCCTTGATGGGCTTGTTTGGCAATAACCGTTCGGGTATTTCGGGATACCTGCGTACCATATCGGCATGAATCATGGCATTGAGTGTGGCCAGCGGCTTCATAATACAAGATTTTCATAATTAAATATTGCTTGCGGCAAATCGTACCCTCTTATCTTATAAAGAAAAGTAACCCATTGTCTTTCTGTCAAAAGCATTCTCCCTTTTGGCATCCACTTTTTTGCCTCATTATTTAATGGCACAATGTTCCAACAGGTGAAATCAGATTTATAGCGACACGCGAACACTGGAATACCAGCCCGTGTGCCAAGATCAATCATTGCCTGGTATGTTGGATGTGTTGCATGTTGTGGTGTGGCATGCTCATGCTTATATTCAACAATGGCAACAGCTTTTCCCCGGTCATATTCCAAGAACAGGAAATCCAAATCTACGGCCGGTAAATCCCATCCCCATTTTCTGTGACGTTGTGATAATTCCAAATCACGCCAACCCGTTCTTTCCTGCTTTACTTGTGGAACACCGCTTTGCATCTTTCAAGACTTTTAGCTACGCAGTCCAAATCAATATCACACCCCACAAACCGCCTGCCCTGGCTTAAGGCAGCAACACCTGTTGTGCCTGCCCCCACAAACGGATCACATATAAGGTCGCCCGGACGGGTTAATCTGTTGACCAAATCAATCAAGCCGCTTTCAGACTGACCCCATTCATGAAAATCCTTATCGTTGTTATTCGATTTTGTTACATCGCCGATCCACTCTATTGCATCGCCAAATAATAGCACCGGTTTCCAGAATGTGTTCACTTTTGATACCCATTGCTGGACGGCCTGGCCACCCGGTGTTAAGTAACAAATTGTCCATCTGTATTTCAAATGACGCGTCATAAGCGGTAATATTTCGGGCAGGTAGCTTTGACCGCACATCACCGCAACGATGGATACCTCTTTTGACAATTCGGCCAAACTATCATATAGATAGATAAATTTTTTAGGGTACGGCGGGTCGGTAATGATGGCATTTGGTTTTACCGTGGCCATGAGTTCGTTATATCCACAATGCCTGATACTGCATACAGATTCAAACTCGGTAATATTTTCCAGAGCGGCAGCACGATTTTTTATGGTAATATCCCGTTCAATTCGTGTTACCTCTTTTTTAGCCTGTGATATTGTTTTTTCGCCGCGCTTTACCTGTTCAAATATTTCAGGTTTACCATTTCGCAGCCTGGATGCTTCGTTGATGTAGGTGCGGTTGGTGTTGAATATTGATGCTAACCTGGTAGGTGTTGAGTTTTCATGTTCATTTCGCAGGGGTTGTGACAATTTTTTGTCACAAACACCAAACAATCCCTTTTCGTGGGTTTCAGTTAATTTTTCTGATTGCTTTTCCCTTCGTTCCTTCTCAACATGTTCTTTTATTGCCGACACCATTTCTTCCGCCTCTACGGCAATTGCCGCCCACTGCGAACTATTGAGGTTTCGCCTCTTGTTTGTGCGCATCACAAAATTTATCGCCTGGGTATCCGTTCCGGTAAACTCCCGATATGCCGGTTGGATGTTTAACTCACCACAAGCCCGGTACCGGTTCCAGCCGTCAAGTATCTCGCCATGGTAAGTATATATCGGATTATTTGGGTCATAGCCATTCGAGGCCAGATCGTCCTTCAACCGATTGTAGTCGTCCGGCTGCATGAGTGGGAAAATATTGAATTTGTGTTTTTGCATACCGTCTGATTCTAAAATGGTATAACTTCATTATCATAACTAATCACCTGTTGTACAGGCTCATTCCACGACCTGGACAGGTAACTATCATAGTTTGCCGATTCACCTCTGTGATGTATCCTTCCGTTTACGGTGTTGTAGCAAAAATCAACCGACCCGCCCGGGCCCCAGTGTTTAAACTTTACCTTCTGAACGACTACAGATACCAGGCCTTCAGCCCAATTCCGGTAAATAGTCAGTCCATAATCAGCCTTGTTATAGAAATTTGCTGATCCTGAAATATCATATAGTGTCGGGATTTCAAACAAAGAGGGTGCGTCCTTCCTGTTTGTCATTTTACGGGGATGGGCCACCAGAAAAACCAAAACCCCGTTGATTCGCGCGAAATTTGCCAGTTTATCCAGGAACTTACTGATGTACTGCGTTTCGGATTCGGACTTATCGAACAAATGATCAAGTTTATTGAACGGGTCGATGACTAACACTTTAATCCCGCGTTTGCGAACGAGGTACCTGGCTTTTTCAAGGATAGAATCAATCGTTACATCTTCTTCCGGAGAGATGAAATAAAAATTATCGTTCATGTATTCAAACACCCGGTTGAATTCTTCGACGGCCATATACCTCCCATCGAACGACTTCCCTGAAATTTTGGATGCTATCTTTCCGTAGTGATATGAAATCGGGTGATTTTCGGGGCTGAAGTAGGCTCCTTTCCATCCATGGATTACGTTCAGCCTGGTAATGATAAAATCAACTATTTCACTCTTTCCATGACCAGGTATTCCTGTAACGACAGCTAATCTTCCGATCACCCACGAGACAGCGGCATCCAGCTGTGGCATTCCAATATCGGCGCCCGGACGGAACCCGTTGACATAAAGATCATATATGCTTTCGTACACGTCATGACATGAAAAAATGCCTTCAACCTTTACGTCTACCGCTGATTTTGGCAGATTGCCCAGGTCAAATGATCCGTGACGCTGCAGGTATTCGTTCGCATCCTTGCAATCATCATAACCAACCATGGCACATCGCTCGGCGCCCAAGCGGCGAATCAGTTCATCACGTAAGCTGTTTCCTGCCGGATCGTTATCGACCCCGATGTAGAATTTTTCAATGTGCTGCAGTTCTGCGTAACAGTTGTCGATGTATTCCATGGACTTTGATCCGGCGCCATTGGGAACACTGATCACGTTCTTTATGCCAGCCTGGATAAATGAGAGGCAATCCATCTCGCCTTCGACAATCACACATTCTTTGCAGCCTCTGATGCTGTCGATGTTATAAAATATCAGTTCAGCACCCTTTTCCAACTTGAAATTCTTGGCCCCGTCGCGATACTTCACATTCACCAGTTGTCCCTGGCGATAGTAAGGGAAGCATATCACCTTGGCGTTTCTGCTCACCTGTGGCATCCATTCCACGGCGCTGCTGATATTCATGGCATTCAAGACATCGTCCAGCACCAAGCGTGAACGCAACCAGGTGGCGGCTTCAACAGTGAGTGAGGTGCGATTCTTCCATTCAGGTATGGAATATTCTTTCATCTGAACCTGCTCTATGAAAGTATAGAACGACACTCCGCAATGCATACAGTGCCCTATTCCTTTTTGAAGGTTGAACGAGAACGGCTTCGCACTTTTCTTATTCCGGCTTGCAGAACATTCAGGACAACTCTGACGGTTTTCGCCAGAACGGCTGATCTGTAAATCGTGGATTTTTCCGGTAGTTGATTTTATCTTCATCTTGGAAATACGATTGACGATGAGCCACTCTGTTTCTTATTCTCATCCTTAAACCAAACGGACTGCATTTTCTGTTGCCAATTCCTGACTTGTTTCCCATTGCTGTCTTTCCAACCGGCAACGGAATAGTAGTTGAATGCTTTTACTGCTGATTGTTCTGAATACCCGTTGTCCATGAAATAGGATTTGACCTGATCCAAATTTGGGTACTCATTCGCATTTTGTTTTTCCCCCACACCCCCTTTTCTTTTATCTATATTTATATCTATATTTTCATTTTCAGCATGGGAGGTCAAATGACCTCCCATGTGACCTTCCTTTTTTGTGTACTGATTTGTGCCTTTTAAGTTGTTCAACCTACTTGAAATGAAACATATACGTTTTTCAATTTCTTTGTCAAGCCGTTCATTGTACCACAGTCCATTTTCGTCTTTTTTAAACTTTTCCTGAATTTGACCAAAAACTTGACCAACCATACGACCTACCATATGGGAGGTCATATGGCCAGAATTGAACTGGCATATGAGTAATTCGAGGTATGCACCCTTCTCTTCAAGGGTCATTCCAAGGGTTCCACCAAGCCAATCACCGGGATAAAACAGAAACGCGGGATCCTTAGCCATTTTTCAATAATTTGAATCGAGTTAAAAATTATTCAGCACTGGTCAACGATTTGGAACAATCGGAAACATTGCCCGATTATTTTTCATTTGGATGGTCACTCCTGGTCTTTTTTGAATTGTTGGTACAATTGGCCGGTAGTATAATAATCTGTCGCCCTGTGTTTATGGCTTACGGTATTGTACCAGGTTGATTCCTGAAATTGCCGCCATCCAAATGAATCGAGCCATTCGGCAAAGGCCGTGGCTTCTTGTTTGGTAAAGCGTTCCATGAGGCCGGCGATTGAATCAAAAAATGGTTTATCGAAATCAGGCTGGGGATTGCTTGTAATATCTTCGCAATTACCTATTTCGAATTCCCGGATCAGAAAGTCTTTTGCTGGCGCCATTTTTTTAAGGGATTATGATCAGAAGGGAAGATCGTTCATTGGTTCATCAAGCGGACCCGGGCCGTCATCAGATTGTGTGGGAGTTGGCAGCGCAAGAGGCTGCGGATCGTTGAACGGATCGGCCTCGACAATGACAGAATCTTTGGGAACGTGCTTTTTGATTTTACCAGCGACATAATTTGATTTCAATTTTTCGCTGTATTTTACCCACATGGCTACGTCAAATTTTTCGGCGTGGCCGCAATGAGGGCAGGTTGTCATTGCATTTCCTTTCCATTGTGGTTGCTGGGAACCTGGTATACGATCGGTGTTTGGGAAGATGCTGATCTCTTCGGGTTTCATTTCATAAGAGGACATAAATTTAGTTTTAAGTGATTGATTGAAGGATTGAAGGATTGAAGGTTTGAAGGTTTGATTTTTATTAGAATGGGTGTTTGGATAGGTATACTTCAAGGTTTTTGTCGGCGATCCAGACGGAGGCGTTGGGGGCTGTTTTTTGTACTGATTTTTTGAACATTTTTGAGTCGGAATTGAAGCTGCTGAGGTGGAGCAGTACGATGTTTTGCACTTGTTTCAGGTCGTTTGCCTGCAGGAACTCAAGGCAGGTATCGAGGCTCATGTGTTTGCCTACGGGGCGGTTGCTGGTGAGGATGGCCTCCTCGTAATTGGCTTCGATGAGAATGTGTTTGAGGTTGCTGAACTTGTTGGGGATGTATGCTGCATCGGTGACGAACAGAATAGAACCTGAGAAAGAATGGTTGATCAGGAAGCCCAGGGTAGGAACACCATGGGGGACCGGGAAGGGTATGATTTTGAATTCTCCGATTTTGATCATCGCATTGGCCTGGATTGGATGGACCCGGTGGCCGGAGATGCCGGCAGCCTGGATGGTTTCGTTTGAGGTATAGATGTCGATACCGGCTTTGATGTATTCGGCAGCATACTTGCAATGATCGCCGTGGGCATGGGTGACCAGGCATCCGATGACTTTGCGCAGATCGTAATTAAGGGCTTTCTTGACTTCGTGGAGGCGGATGCCGGCTTCGATGATGAGCACCTCATAGTAAGATTCAAGGAGATAACAGTTTCCTGCAGACTCACTGCCCAGAACTTTGAGTGTCATCAGAAACCAGGTTCTTTGGGTGAATTTTCCTTCTTCCAATCACGTTTGGGGTCGGGTTTTGATGGGGTAGTTGACGCGGGTGGATCAAGAATCTCTATGATCGCTTCGACGGGTTCATCTTCGGGGATATCGATAACTGCACCCTGGTTGGCTTCGGCTTCGATTTCGGCTTTTACCCGACCCATACGGCCATCTTCACCCGGTTCCATCAGTACAGAATCGTCGCTGGCGGCAATGAGCAGTTTGCAGGCCCGGTTGATCACCGTTTTCTTTGCCATTTCGCCGGGGAAGTTCTTGTGGGCGGGACTTTGTCCTTTGGTGGGGCCCTGTTCCCATGATTTCTGAACCTGGGCCATGGTCATGATTTCGGTATTTACTGATCCGTCGTCAAAGGTTACCACTGCGTAGGCTCCAATGATCTTTGCATCGTCGAGGTTTTCCATGCGCTGTGCGTGGGAGGTGATCCTTTTCATCCCGGTGGTGGTGTCGATGGCATATTCAAACACATCGCCTTTGTAGATGATTCCGGCATAGATGTTTTTCATGGCGCTATACCTGCGGGCCAGGGCAATGCTGCCGGCATATTCGCGCTGCATGGTGAGTTTGTTGCCATACACGATGAAGCTGCACTGGCGCTTTGCCGGGTTGAGCCCCTGCACCACCATGTTGAACAATGAGTTGGCAATGGAATCGGGGGTTGATGACTGGAGGACGGGCAGGTTGGCCTTGTCTTTCATGTCCTGCAGGATGAGCCAGGCGGAGCGGAGCGCATTTTCGGCGCTGTAATCGGGAGGAAGGGCAATACCGCCGATGTTTTTGAGACTGTTTACCTTGGTGAGGACCTTTTCGACCATAGGTTGGTCGAACTTTTTGATTGAGGTTTCCATGATTGAAGGATTGAAGGAATGACTGATTGATTGAGTGATGGATTGATTGATTTTATTATTTGATTATTAGTGATTTATCGGTACTGACGATGAGGTTTATTTGTTGAGATTTGGTGTGGGGAATTTCGTTGGTGGATTCGCGGTTGTCGATCCAGATGGGGGCGGTGATGCTGTAGTGTTTGCTCAGGGTGTTTATGATGTCGATGCCGGCCTGGATTTTGCCGGCGCTGTTGACGTCGGCATAGGGTACGCCGTGGACCATGCAATCGCAACATTCCTCAATGCCGCCATTGATGAGGGTGTTGAACATCCTGAACTTAACCAGGCTGAATTTGTCGTTTACCCGGGCTTCAACCCTATCCATCCGTGAGCGGGTATATGCATCCATGGCGAACTCCTGTTTTTCGAGATCGCTAATTTGGGCGGCGAGGGATTTTTCGGCAGCCATCAGTTCATTGATCCTCGTTTTACCCCGCCTGATAACATCCTCGTGGCCCAGGATCACCCGGAGGTTGTAGATTGCGGACTGGAGCTGGGATTTTTGCTGTTTGAGGGATTCAATATCCAGTTTAGGCGCCTCAAGGATTTTCAATTCGAGGAGGGAGATTTGTTTTTTGATTTCTGCATACTGAGGGATTGCGTCGGAATTGGGTTCGGCGGCGGATTGGGTTAACTCAGCCTCTTTGAGTTGCTGGGACAAAGATTCGGCCTTGCGTGATAGTTTATCGATGCCGGCTTTTAATGAATCAATCTGCGCGTTCGTTTCTCCCAGCAGCACTGAAAGTTTCCGGCCTTCGGTGGTGATTTCGGACAGTTGTTTTGAATTGTTCTCATTGAAAGTACGAATCATTTGCACCGATTTTTCGGCCAGGGTATGGGGATCAAATTCCCGTTTGCAGGTGGGGCAAACAGACTCACTTTCGTTTAAATGCAATTCCGCAATGCTTATTTCTGACCACAATTCACGGAGCACTTTGATCTTTGCCTCGGTGGCAGATTTCGATTGTACAGCCAGGTTGCAGGCCTGATGCTCATCGTTCCACTGGCGGGAGACAACCGATAGTTTTTGGTTGAGGTCGTTGATCTTGAAGATTCGTTCATTTTCAACTTTTTGGACTTCACTCTTAGCCTCAAATTCCAGTGACTGCAATGTTTTTCGATGCTCGAATATATGGTTCTGCACTTGTTGAATTGCCTCACCCTGCGTTTTGTAAGCTGCTACCTGGTCGTTGATGGTGTTTTCGACATCGAGCAAATCTGTATGCTTTTTACTGATATCGGCTCTGACCATATCGAAATCGACCGGTTCGGGTAACCCTTTGGTGACTTCATCAATGCGGGAAGGGATGGCCTTAAGATCGTCGGAGAGTTTCTTTTTGCGCATCGCCAATTCTTTGAGAAAGTCAGTGAGTGGCTTGCCAGCGTTGAGCATGGTTGTTATTTCGGCCACCTGTTGCTTGTTCATTTTGGCCAGCACCTCTGCATTTGAAATTTCGCCGGCAATCAGGATCAGCACCTGACGGCGGTCTTGCCACTTCATGGAGTTGAAATGCAGCGTTGAAGTAAGCAATTTGAATAGGCCTTCATTTACCAGGGCATCGACCTTCGTTTTAAATTCACCTGCCTGCAGCGGCACCCCGTTCCAATAGAACAGGGTTTCGTGGCCTGTAAGCTCGGATTGCTCTGCGCCGCGGCGACGCTGCCACTTTTCCTGGTAGACGCGCTTAAGGGTGCTTTTCAGGCCATCTACAGACAATGTCCCTTCGACAGCATGTTCAAGCATGGGTATGGACTTGCCGGTTTTATCCAGGGTTTTGATATTAAAATCCTTTGCATCGTGGGAATCTTTGCCAAAAAGCAGCCAGGTGAAGGCGTCGAAGAGGGTGGATTTGCCGGTACCGTTTTCGCCGTGAATATTTGTCACGTTGTTAAATTCAACAGAGAGTTCCTTAATCCCTTTGAAATTTGTCAGGGCAAGTTTTTTGATCTGGATGTTCATAGCGGATCGATTTCAAGAGAGGTTTGCAAATACTTTTGTGGGATGGGGCGTTCGAGTTGGAGAAAGCCTGTTGTTTAGGATTCCCTTCACGGATAAGTGCATTTAAATGCAGGATCAATCTGATATTGCGCTGGACCATTTTACTGCGTCGAGGGGTGAGAGATCTCATAAATTTCCTTTTGAAACTTCAACACAGTAATTGGTAAAAAAGCGTTCGGGGAATGGGTGGGGGATATCAAAGGCTTTAATGATTCTGCCCTGTTTAAGCACGATGATCTTGTCGTCATTGACCAGCCATGCCACCTTGAGTTCGGTTTCGTAGTCGATGATGGCGATATACTGAGCGAGATCCTTGTTGTATTTTGTGAGCAGGAATATCATATCACTTGGATTTAGCAGATGATTTATCCATTTTCTTACCTCTG
>JBAWYZ010000066.1:0-10307 GCA_037143255.1 Leptolinea sp.
CTACTGGAGTGATGCCCTGTTCAATCAAAGGCAGAAGAACTCGTCGAGTTTTCTCTCGGGTGGCAGCTTCATCCGGATTGGCAGAAGTAAACCGGGCATCTGTCACAATCAACCGCGTTGCATCAACTACAGTGGCCTTAATTTTTCTAGCATTTAGCAATGCAGAAAGAATCCGCGCGCACATTCTTTCACCGAGGGATCCAACTGCATCAATTCCCCGTGGAGATGCCTCGCCCAAAATATACATCGCCTGAACCAGATTGGTAAATTCCCCAATCAAGTGGTTGATTTCTTCAATTGCAATTGCTTTAATGTCATTATCGGACACTAGATCATCCAGCATAGACTGGTGCCGCTTACTCAATTCATCGGCTGTACTATCAACAAAGGTTCGATTGCCGGAGGCCGCGTTGTGAGCAGCATCCAAAAGCAAATTAGTAACACCGTTCAAAGCAGAAACAATCGGCACAACACCCTTCCAGCCAGCCAGTTCGCCAGCCACGATATCTGCAGCCTGAGACATTGCTTCGGGAGACCCAACGGATGTGCCTCCAAATTTCATAACCAGTAATTGAGATAAATGATCGGGTTTTTTCTTTTCCATATTACACCTTGGATTAGTGATTAATTCCTTCATGTATACCAGTTTTTGTTTGAATTTAGAAGGTTAAATATCAAGTATTCTCAGGTTAAATTTTTGTGATCGCTAAATATGATACTAAAATTTCGAAATTTGTCTGACGAGCTTTTTTACGGCAGCGAAAACCTCTTTTTCCCGTAGTCTCTCGTCCTCATAATCAAATACTCCGTAACTTTTGCTGGTCAAGCGATCATAAACGAATTGAATGCGATCCAGCTCTTATGTGCACTTGCGTTGGTCAACATTAAATATATCAATCGACATACTCGATTGGTGAGTAACAGCCGCATACAATGAATCAGCTCCCACATTCCACGTCCGGTAGCCAAAATTACCGCCTCAAGTATAACTATGAATTTCAAATAAGAATTTGGAATGAGCGCTCGTTTAAGTTTTTTCCTTTTTCCCCTACGCCTTCATGTTTTTTGTTTATTTAGTGGTGGTTTTTGCCTGAGCAGTCGCTAGATGTATCATTAATAGGAAATACTTTTCCAGAATGAGTTTTCGACTATTTATAAAACCGTGGTACCCTGGCATGGATGCCGCAAATTACTTCATAATTCGTGGTGTTCCAAGCTTTTGCAATATCTTCCGGAGCAATCGTTTCTGATCCCTGCGTTCCAATTAGAACAACTTCATCGCCCACTTTGGCAGTTGGCACATCATCTAAATTGATCATGCACATGTCCATGCACATCCCCCCCACCATATTGACCCGCTTTCCACCTATAAGCGCAATATTTCCCTGCTTTCGGCGCAAACCATCCCCATAACCCGCACCAATCACACCGATTCTTTCATCCTTTTGAGTGAAATAGCGGTGGTTGTAACCCACCCCTTCCCCGGCAGGGATAGTCTTTATTGAAATCAACCGCGCCTTCCAGGTTAAGGCTGGTTTAAATCCATCCATCAATCTGACATCATCGGAAGCTTGCTGACCGTAAACTGTGATGCCTGCCCGAAGCATATCAAAGCGCACATCGATTGAATTGAGAATACCTGCCGAGCTGCTGGCATGAACCCATTCTGGCCGAATGCCCTCCGCTTCCAATTCTGCAATCAATTTCCTGAACCGGTTAACCTGTAGCGTTGTTGTAAGATGATTAATCTCATCAATTCGTGGCAAATGCGTAAACAATCCCGTGATCTTCAGTCCTGGAAATGACTGAAGCATCTTGATGAATTCGACTCCATTTTCAGAAAAAACACCCAACCGACGCATGCCGACATCAATCTTTACATGCACCGGTAAGTTCACACCTGCTTTGCAAGCTTGTTTAGATAATTCTTTGGACAATTCCGAATCGTAAACTGCCAATGTAACCGCGCAGTCAGCAGCTTCCGCTGCCCGCTCGGGATGGACATAACCCAGAATCAGGATTGGCGCTATTACCCCAGCCGCCCTAACCTGTTGTGCCTCTTCCAGGCGCGCCACAGCCAACCAGACAGCTCCACCATCTACTGTCGCTTTTGCTGCCTCAGCTATTCCATGCCCATACCCATTCCCTTTTACAACTGCCATAATGGGGACGCTGGCAATCTTGCCTAACAAGCCCACATTAGAACGAATGGCAGCTAAATCAATTTCAAGCCAGGATGATGCATTGGCTAAATTCATGCTAATGGTCATGTTATAGAGGTATTTTCAATAAAGGTTTTGCCGTTTGCAGGATGAAAATTTTGGAAGATTATCATCCAGTCCTTTTTTGCAGTGGCCCCATCAACGCATTCAAACTATCTAGGCTTTCGCGGGAAGGACGCAATTCCATTTGAGTTAACCGATTAAGCGGTTTATCCACCAATTTATACAGGTCGTACATTGAAGGTTGATCAGGGTCAACATATATCAAACCGGTTACCAGCCAGTCATTCAAATGGGCTTCTTCCAGCATATGCATCGCTTCCCAACGGTTAGTCGGGTCGTAATCACGGTCCAGTTTCTTGAGTACCACCATTGAGCCGTCGTGCAGTTCAATTTCCCGCACTGTGTTTTCTTCGAAATCTTCCACCATAATTTCCTCGCGCGGCGGAATATAAGATACCTCGTGCAAAGGGGATTCATGATCTTTGCCCCATGAATAGGAGTGCATGGATTCATCCTGGTTATAGTAAGTCACGCAAGGACTAATGATATCCAAAACGCATATTCCCCGGTGACTCAAACCAGCCTTGATTAACTCTTTAACCTGTTTCGGATCGCCGGCAAATGAACGGGCAACAAAGGAAGCATTGGAGATTAGCGCTTCCATGGCGATATCCACTGGCAGGTAACGGCTGGTTCCCTGTTTTTTTAGCGTCTTCCCTCTTTCTGCTGTTGCAGAAAACTGCCCTTTGGTTAGTCCGTACACTCCGTTATTTTCAACAATATACAGCATTGGAAGGTTCCTGCGCACCAGGTGTTTGAACTGACTGAATCCAATGCTGGCCGTATCACCATCACCGCTTACACCGATGATTCGCATGCTAGTATCCCCAAAACCGGCGCCTTGTGCGATGGATGGCATTCTCCCATGTAATCCATTAAAACCAAATGAATGGCCTAAAAAATAAGCCAGACTTTTACTCGAGCATCCGATCCCTGAAAATTTCATGGTGTTTTCAGAACGAATATTCGATTCATAACAGGCGGCAATTATCTGATTAGCGATGGAATTGTGACCGCAGCCCTGGCAAAGTGTACTGGCTACTCCTCGATAATCTGCCCGTGATAATCCAATTGCATTGACCTGTGAGGCTGTATTTTGCGCGTTTTCGGTCATAGTAATTCTTCTTCCCTAGATAGGATTGCTTCACAAATCCATTTTGCGGTTAGTGGTAGTCCATCCAAATGGCACAATTTGATGCAACGGGTCGCATATTCCGGATATGACATTTGCAGTAATTGGCACATTTGCCCATCTCGGTTCATTTCAATAACAAATATCTTTGAATTATCTTCAACGAAATTCTTGACTTCCTGCGTAAAAGGCAGCGCCCGCACCCGGCAGAAATTGGTAGGGATTCCTTTTTCTCGCAGTTGGTCTCTGGCTTCAGCAATTGCCAGTTCTGATGATCCAAAAGCAAGAATGGCGTATGCCGCTTCGGGATCTAGCTGAATTATCGGTTTTGGAACATAATTTTGGGCAGTTTCGTATTTCTTTGCCAACCTTTTATGGACGCGCTCCCATGCATCCGGTTCTTCTGTATAGCGGGAATACTCATCATGCCCAGTTCCCCTGGCAAAATAGGGACTTTTAATATGTTTATTGCCTAAGACCGTTCGGTAAGGTATCCCATCTCCATCAATATCAAGGTAACGTCCCCAGTCTCCGTTTCTTGCTAAGAGTAACTTTTCCAGGTCTTCTTCCCATAATATTTTCCCGCGATCCATTGGTACCTCAGGATACTCAAATTTTCGGGTCATCCACTGGTTCATTCCCAAATCAAGATCAGAAAGAACAATAACGGGCATCTGCAAGCGTTCTGCCAGATCGAAGGCCTTCCATCCGAATTCAAAACACTCTGCGACTGAACCAGGGAGCAGAATGATGAACTGGGCATCGCCATGGCTGATGAAATAGGATTGTGTTAAATCCCCTTGAGCAGTGCGCGTCGGTAAACCTGTAGAAGGCCCCACCCTTTGAACATCCCAAATTACAATAGGAATTTCTGAGAAATAAGCCAGCCCGAGATATTCGGACATCAGCGAGAGACCTGGTCCAGAGGTAGAAGTCATAGCCCGTAGACCGGCAATACCCGCGCCGACAGTCATACCAATAGCAGAAAGTTCGTCTTCGGCTTGAACCACTACATAAGTATCCTTGCCTGTATCTGCATCTTTCCTAAGTTGCGGAAGATATTCATTTAGTGATTCTGACAGACTGGTAGCAGGAGTAATGGGGTACCAGGCAGTAAATTGAATTCCACCATAGATAGCGCCTAAAGCAGCCGCGGTATTGCCATCTGCCATAATATATCCATCTGTGGCGTTCATCAATTTAACGAGATATGGATCTTGCTTGGTCAAACTACTTTTTGCCCAGTTTGCAGCAGATTCAACAATATTCCAATTTGCATCTGTTGCAGATTTCTTGCCTTTGAAGTGAGAATCCAGCGCCTGGTAAATTTTATCCATATCAATATTTAATATCTGGCCCACAATACCCACATAAACCATATTCGCCACATAATCCCTGAGATTAGGATTTATGTCAGATTCGCGAACAATCTGCTTAACCGGCATCGGATACATTGTGATATCTGTCCGTTCGCGGGGTATTTGAAAATGGTCAGCATAAAATAAAACGCCGCCTGGACGGATATATTCCAATTCTTTCTGTAGGGTGGCCGGATTCATGGCAACGACAATATGATCTTCTTCCTCACGGGCCAGATACCCTTTATCACTGATTCGAATGGTATACCAGGTAGGTTGCCCTTGAATATTGGATGGGAAGATATTTTTCCCTGAAACCGGAATCCCCATATTAAAAAGCGCCCGTAATATTGTTACATTGGCTGTAGCGCTTCCTGAACCATTAACCGTGCTTAAAGTGATATTGAAATTATTGATAATAGATTCCATAACGAGCCCTTTTATTCAAAATGAATTTTCGTCGGCTGCGATTTTGGTCGCTTTTGGATCAAAATCATATGTTCCAGCAACGCCTTCTTACTATTTGAAAACTCGCCCTGCCGAATTGATTCCACAATTTTTTCGTGATAATTCCAAACCCGCTGGTGATAGGATAAATCAGTGTACCGACTTAATCCAACGTCTTCATAAATTTGCCAGTAGGCTTCCAACAACCCGGTGACAAAGGGATTGCTTAACCGACTGTACATAAGAAGATGAAGTTCCCGATGCTCAACATAGGGTATTTCAATTGGGACCCTTGCCAATTTGATTTTTGCCACCTCAACCAGTTGCATTAATCCATTAATATCTTCTTCAATTAATAGTGAAGCCGCTTCTTCAAAATAGGCAGCTTCAATATGTTTTCTAAGATCAGCGTAGGAATCAAAAAGCGCCGGGGTTTCTTCAATAGAATAAGCAAGACTGGCAGCCACTGCCGGAGCAAACCGGTATTTATTCTTACGAATACCCGGCTTGGGTCGAACTTCAACAAACCCAAAAGCCCGGGCAACTTCCAATTGCTCTCTTAGACTAGGAATACTCGTCTGCGTTGTTTTGCTTAACTCGCTTAACGACGGCAGGCGGCAGCCATCTTCATCTTTTCGGCTGGAGAGGAATTTTAGAAATGGATTAAGGTATTTTGTGGCCATTCGCTCGAGTTTCTTTATATCTTATTAATCTGATGAATAAGATAATATGAGTATAAAACTGATTGACGGTTCTGTCAACCAATTAAAAAGAGTTTTTCGAGCTACCTATTTGCGGAATATTATTCGGCGAAATGATTCTTCATACCGGGGAGATTCATCAGTTGAATCTTCCGTGTGCCGGGCTGTGCGCATGCGTTTGTTAAAAGCCTCGGGCTCCCCTATCTGACTTTTGTGTTCATTTAATGCAGTTAATTTTATCTCATAGAAATTTGTTACATCAAAGGTAACATTGGGTTGACTGGATAATGATAGCCAAACTTCTTCCACCGGATGTGGCTGCAGACCTTCGTCGCTAATCAATTCCGGAAAAAACATGCCATTCCCGGCAGCCGGAAAAACTGCATCAATAGCAATTTGTCCAGCCGCTCGATGGTCAGGGTGGTTGATATAGCCTTCATTTGGGAAGAAATTTGTTGGGTCGCAAGTTACAACAATATTGGGTTTTACCATTCGGATCACTCGGATCACATCTTTGCGAACTTTCAAATCAGGAATCAGGGTACCATCGTCATATCCCAATTGATGAATAGCTTTTACACCAATAATCGCAGCGGCTTTTTCCTGTTCTTTCTCTCGCAGTTCTGCCAGAATTTTTGGCTTAATTGTGGGATCATTGGAACCCTTATTCCCATTGGTGATCAAACAATATTGAATTTCATTGCCTTCCCGCGACCATCGGGCAAGCGTTGCCCCACAAAAGAACTCAGGATCATCCGGGTGCGCCAGAATTACCAGTACCCGTTTTTTTGATTCCCATCCCTCAGTTGGAACTACCACTTTTCTTTGCCTCTGAATTAATTGTGATTTCTGAAATATGGTATTCCCGGTATCCTACCCCTGGTATTTCGACCGTTATCATTTCCTGCAAAGGCCGGACATCAACCACTTTGCCTGCTCCCGCTGGAGTACCAACTTCCTTATTCCGCTTGGGTAAATGCGAACGGGCTTCTGCGTATTGATCAGATTCATAAGCCAGACAGCAGCGTAGCCGGCCGCACATGCCGGTAATTTCTCCCGGAGCCAGAGAAATTCCCTGTTCTTTGGCCATCCGAATGGAGATAGAACTGAATTCTGATAGAAATTGGCAACAGCAGCGTTTTTCCAGGCCGCATGCGCCAATGCCGCATAAACTCTTGGCAACATCCCGTGGCCCAATTTGTCGTAGATCAACCTGCGCTGGTGCATATCGCCGCTGCGTATCCTGCCGAAGAGATTTCAAATCAGCTTTATCCTCAGTTTCGGTGCTGAAAAAAATAGTCACCCGGGATCCATCAAAACTAAATTCTGCAGAAATCACTTTGACACCCACAAGTCGTAATTCCTTGACACGTTGCCGGGTAAATTCAACTACTTCAGGCTCTTTAACTTGCCATCCCTGCCGGATAATAAGGTCCATTGGAGAAGCCAGTCGTTCAATAAACTTCATGCCGCCTTCCGATATATTGCTCGGATTAGAAATAATTTGTGAAACCTGTCCTAACTGTTTACCTCGGCTGGTTTCTACAACAACGTAATCCCCTTTGGTAATATCACTAATTTTCCCGCAATCAAAATGATACGTTTTTCCCATTGGGTTAAATCGAACACCCACAATAGTAGGCGGCATCTTTTTACTCCTATCCGACCATTTTTATGGTCATACCGCTGCCCTGAGTTAGCGCAGCAACACTCAGACTAGCGGCCACTTTTTCAGCAATTGCAGATAACGCTCTTGCCGGAGCTGAATCTGGCAATGTGGCTACAACTGGCAATCCGCCGTCTCCACCCTTTCGCACAGATGGGTCCAAGGGAATATTCCCCAGGAAAGGAACATCAGCTTTTATTGCCAATGATTCGCCCCCTCCCGTGCCAAAAATATCCATCTTTGTTCCATCCGGCAATTCCAGGTAACTCATGTTTTCAACAACACCTATTATTGGTACATTTAACGTCTTGAACATCTCTAATCCGCGGGTAGCATCTTCCAAAGAGACCGCCTGAGGGAGGGTAACAATAACGACACCACTTAGGGCTACAGATTGGGCAAGACTTAGTTGGGCATCTCCAGTACCGGGTGGAAGGTCAATAACCAGATAATCCAATTCGCCCCACTCAACATCGGTCAAAAACTGACGAATAGCTGAATGAAGCATCGGTCCACGCCAGATGAGCGGTTGGCCGGGTTTCACTAAAAAGCCGATCGACATCACTTTAACACCATAAACTTCTGCCGGCATCATCTTTTCCCCGACAGACGGCGGAAGATGATCAACGCCCATCATGATAGGCACATTCGGTCCATAAATATCCGCATCCAGCAAGCCTACTTTTGCACCACTTTTCGCCAGCGCAATCGCCAGATTGACGGAAACAGTAGTTTTTCCTACTCCGCCTTTTCCAGAGGCAACTGCGATTGCATTTTTTACGTTTAATCCCAATACGGCCCGATCCCGGCCATCTGAAACGATTCGGGCATCCAACTTAACGGTTACATTGTGTACGCCAGGAACTTTCACGACTGCAGCTTTAGCCTCACTTTGTATCCGCCCCCGCAACGGACAAGCTGGTGTTGTGAGTTCAACAGTAAAACTGACATCGCTCCCATCAATAACGATGTCCTTAATCATATTAAGGGTCACAAGATCCCGATGCAATTCAGGTTCTTGAACAGTAGATAAAGCGCTAAGAACAGATTCTTTAGTAACTGTGGACATAAATTTATACCTCTAAGGTTTCTTTTCTAAAAATGATTTGGCTTCTTTCAGCACCTGCTGATATAAGTGCATCAATTCTTCATCGCTTCCCTTATATCTGCGAATATTTAATTGGGCACATGTCGGACATCCCCGCATTGCCCGAAATGAATCAACATTACAGGATGCACATCCGGCAATCTTAATCATCAGTAAAACAAACGCAGTTTGTTCGGGTGATTCGACAGAGCAATCTTGAACCTGGCTAACCAAATCCTGCCAGGATTTGCCCCGCGAACTCGACAAACTCCCAATGGCTTTGCTAGGAAATAATACTTCCGTTTCAGGATTATACATCGAAGTTTCCTTAACTTACAGAAACAGATTCATTACCGACAGGTTTTGCTGCCCTGGCGGCCGCTTTCTCTACCCTGATAGCCTCTTCACGGGCATAGTTTATCGGACGAATACTGGCGTAATAACTGGCTGGCTTCATCAACTTTTCTTTGGTGTAAACATTATTCACAATGCGATCTGAATTAGCCAATTCATAATCATGATCCATTCTGATAGCATCAAATGGACAATATTCAGCGCAAAAACCGCAGTTCATACAAATATCAATATCTATTGTAAACTCAGCCGGAGCTGAGATTAGTTTTCCAGTTTCTGGATCTGCACTTCGTTCAATCCAAATGCACTGAGGCGGGCAAACTTTTGAGCAAATTCCACAGGCAGTGCAACGAATATTCTTTTCTCCCGCTGATCCCTCTTCATACACAAGAAACGGAATGAACCTGAATTCTTCAGGGACAGGGAGTTTTTCTTCCGGGTACTGTACCGTAAAAATACCTCTGGTTTCTGCGGATGACCTTCTAGCGATGCCTTCAGAGTTGTAATATTTCTTGCCTAACCATTTCAAGTCATCCAGATATGTTACAAAAAAATGTTTTAGCGGTACCAACATACCGCGAATGATTCCTGATCCATCCATTCTCATTCCTCCGGTTAGCGGTCTACTTCGCCAAGAACAATATCGATTGAACCTAATACGGCAATCGCATCAGCCAGTTTTTCACCGCGGGACATTTCTCCCAAACCGGTCAAATTGATGAAAGATGGAGCCCGAATATGGTAGCGCTGCGGGTTGGGTTTTCCATTGGAGATGACATAAAAACCAAGTTCGCCTTTCGGAGATTCAACCCTTCCGTATGCCTCACCAGCCGGAACACGAACCTGATACTGGAGTTTTCCAGTCAAAATCGGTCCCTCAGGGATGTCATGCAAAGCCTGTTGCAAGATCCGCAGACTCTGGCGCATTTCATCCATGCGTACCAGATAACGATCGTAAATATCTCCGTGATAGCGAACGGCAACATCAAATTTAAATGGTTCTAATTTTACACCAACACAACAAACAAACAACGAAAATGAAAACGGCATTCCTCATTGCGGCAAGCATACTTTCCTTGTCCATCACCAGTTGCAGCACGCGCGGCTCACGCAGGTTGAGCGTGTTGCCGGTGCCGGTGAAGTCCATGTAGTGGCGCGCGTCGTCCGGCATCAGCCGGTAGTACGCCGCGTTGTCGATGCCGCGCATCGAGAGCGTCGGGCCGAGGTGGCTCCCCTCGCCCGTGTGGTTGTAGACGACGTCGAGGATCACCTCGATG
>JBAWYZ010000067.1:0-10200 GCA_037143255.1 Leptolinea sp.
ACGCCATCCAATGGATGAAGATTACCTGAGGGCTATGTCATACGGGATGCCGCCCTGCGGCGGTTTTGGAATGGGGATTGACCGTCTGACTATGCTGCTGACCGATAAACGCACCATCCGCGAGGTGATTTTGTTTCCGCATCTGCGGGCGCGCGAAGACGAATAGCGATTACCTTTTTCCAAAAGTATCCCCTCGAGGGATTTGACTATTTATATAAAAAATTTAACCCAAATAAATGTCGAACCACAATAATTATGTTAATCGGTCTGACAAAATAGAAAGAACTCGCGATTAACAATTACGGCAAGTCTGATTATTCCCTATTTCCAAGTTGCACGAAAACCTGATGAATCTGATTATCTTTGTTCAGATCAATTTTATTTCCTCGTAAATCAATCCCATCCACCTGGAATCGGGTGATGCCCTGGTTTACACCGGCAGCATTATCAACCTTAATATGGTAAGTTGTCTGCTCTATTTTGATTGTTGCCTCGAAGCCTGGCCAATTCCGCGGGATGCACGGGTTGATTTCAAGAATGTTTCCTTTGCGATGAATCCCCAGAATGCCTTCAATACCAGCGCGATACATCCAACTTGCTGAGCCGGTATACCATGTCCAACCACCGCGGCCGGCATGGGGCGGACGGCTATAAATATCGGCGGCAACCACATACGGTTCAACCCGGTAGGTCGATGCTTTTTCAGGCGTATCAGAATGATAGATGGGATTCAACAACCTGAAAATCCATTCAGCCATGTCTCCATCACCTAATTGAGCAAATGCCAGCGCTACCCATTCGGCAGCGTGCGTGTACTGCCCGCCATTTTCGCGAATCCCAGGTAGATAACCCTTGATATAGCCAGGGTCATGGGTAGTTTTATCAAAAGGCGGATCGAATAGTTGCACTATCTGTATCTCTGGCCTCACCAGCTTATCTAGCACAGACCGCATAGCCTGTCTGGCGCGTTCCGGTTCAGCCGCCCCTGAGATTACTCCCCAGGATTGGGCGATGGAGTCGATCTTACATTCTTCGCTGTTAATCGAACCCAGTGGCGTGCCATCATCATAAAACGCCCGGATGTACCATTCCCCATCCCAGGCATTATTTTCAAGCGCCGCACGCAGGGTTTCGGCCTGCAGCCGGTAGGATTGTGCAAGGGGATTACCATCCCTAATTTCTAAAATTCGCCCAAATGCATCCAGGGTGGCATATAAAAACCATCCCAACCAGATACTCTCGCCTTTGCCATTGACGCCCACCCGGTTCATTCCATCATTCCAATCGCCACCATTCATCAATGGAATTCCGTGGGCGCCGCTGGTGGAAGCTTTTTGGATGGCGCGCTGGCAGTGGTCTAATAATGTCCCGTCTTCATCACTAATGGCAAATTGCCCATAGCGTTCTTCTTCCTCAGGCCCAAGGATGTCGCCTGCCAGGAAGGGAATTATTTCATCCAGAATGGAAGAATCGCCTGTCGCATTTACATAATAACTCGTCACATACGGCAACCATAACAGATCATCTGAACAGCGGCTGCGGATGCCTTTTCCTGAAGGCGGGTGCCACCAGTGTAAAACGTCTCCCTCTGGAAATTGATGGCGGGCTGATTCTAGAATTTGCTGGCGGGCAAGTGCGGCCAACCTCCCGTGCATTGCCAGTGCCATCACATCCTGCAACTGGTCTCTGAAGCCGTACGCACCCCCCGACTGGTAGAGCGCTGATCTTCCCCATATCCGACAGGAAAGAGATTGATACAGCAACCAACGGTTGAGGATAACATTCATAGCATTATCTGGCGTGTTAACCTGGATGGTCCCCAGTACATCATCCCAGAATTGCGTAGATGCATTCAAAGTGGCATCAACCTGATCATCCGGCAAGTATTTTTCAATAATTTGCATGGCGTGGGTGCGATCTGCGCCTTCACCCAACAAGAAATTGATTTCCTTTTTCTCGCCAGGCGCTAACCAAAGATGCACCTGGATCACAGAACATGGGTCTCCGCGCGGACTTACATTTCCGGTTAAACCGACTCTTTTCAATGCAGCCGGGTTTGCCAGGGTATGGTGTCGTCCGATGAACTCGGTCCGGTCTGTGGTCAGGCCATGCACTTCTTTGCTGGTTGCAACAAAGGCTACTCGACTACTAAAATCAGTGTTGTAAGGATTACGAACTAACAGGGCACTATGTTTGGGTGAAAATTCGGGAATGATGAAGCTTTGCATCATCTCACGCGAGGAACCTAACACCCATTCAACATAAATCGTGGCGGTGATGCGCCGGTTCTTTTCACTTTTATTTTCAAGGGTCAACTGGATGATTTTCACCGGGTCATCCTGGGAGATAAATATGCGAGTGTCCTGCATAATTTTCTGTGAATAATGCTCAAAGCGGGTCTGTCCGGCGCTGTGATGCACAATAAAAGGCGTATCGGCGTGAATTGGATTTGGCAAAGGTGACCAGACCTGACCATTTTCTTCATCCCGCAGATATAGAGCCTCGCCTGGTTGGTCGGCAAGTGGGTCATTATTCCAGGGAGTCAGCCGGTTTTCACTGCTATTTTCTGCCCAGGTATAGCCAGACCCATGATCAGACACAATGCAACCAAAGGTAGGGTTAGCAATCACATTTATCCAGGCTGCAGGAGTCGGCTTATCTGGGTCAAGAAAAATCACATATTCCTTGCCATCTGGGCTAAACCCGCCATAACCGTTGTCAAAAAGAAGATTTTTTGGCCGCACCAGATTGGAAATATCGGAATGATCTACTTCATAAGCAGGAGCGATTGGGATGAGGCGCGGAAGCAGCAATGCAGGTGGTTGGATATTGGATAGTTGCTTTTCCAGCGCTCCAAAGCGGGTTGGCAGAACGACGCGCGCACAAGTGCGCATTAATGTCCGATCTTCTTCACTAATCAACTCGTTGTGGACTAAAAATATCCCACCCCGGCGGTTTATCCATGTTTCGCCACCATTTTGTGCGATCATTCGAAATAGCAGATTTTGAGTATCCTGGTTATAGCCAGTATCCAATGTATTGAGGATGATGAGATCGACCTTGATTTGTCGTCTTCGCCAAAAAGTATGCGCTTTGAGTACCTCGCTAACCACAGAAATTTCTGCTAGGTCATCTACCTCAACGAGCAAAATGGGATAGTCTCCGGAGACTGCGTAAACCCAAAGTCCGGATTGTCCTTTGGTATTGGCTGCCAGTATGGATGGGTCAGCGCGTAACCCTGAGCCCGGGTAAATTAGCATAGAAAAAATTCGTTGGTATCTCTCTAAAGCGCCCGAGGCTATGTCCAATTCATTGATTTCACGGATATTGTTGATACGGGATTGGTCGAATGCTTCATTCATGATTCGCCAGGATCGGTAACGGTAGGCGATATTTAATATATCCTGGCGGGAGTCTGCGGCAGCGGTAATAAATACCATTTTATTTTTCGTGTGTGGCTCAAGCTCGAATTCCTGACCTAATGCCATTACAGGATCTAACGTGGAACCCGTAGTTCCTGTGAGCCAGGTTTCTTTATCTTTGAGAGCCGCTGGAAGTTTTTGCGACTGACATCGCCCAATAAATCGTTCCCGGCTGGTCTCATAACGCCCAGTTATCGAAGCGCCGGACTCAAGAATCAATTGATGAAGAAGATAAAGCGGCTTTTCTTTGCTTGAGCGCGGATTTCTGGTAAATAGCAATCCGTTCAATTCAGGCAGATATTCGGACTCGATGAATAATTTGTTGAATGCAGGATGGCGGATGTCTGCATCATGCGCACTGAGAACGACTTCGGCATAACTGGTTAATCTTAATCGGCGAGTTTTTCCGCTATCGTTTGTTATAGAAACCAGACGAATTTCAACATCATCATCTGGCGCGACTGTAATGCTCAGGTCTATCAGGGTCTCATGGTCATGCCGATGGAAAGTGGCCTTATCCGGGTAAAAACGGGCATCCTGATCGGTTGGCAAGTGGCTTCCGGTTGGCTGGTGTCCAACCGACCAGGTTTCACCTGTATCGGCATCTTGAATATAGAGCCAGATGCCCCAATCTTCTTGAGTAAAGTCAGCTCGCCAACGGGTCAGGTCAATTCCATTCCACGAGATATATCCGCTACCTGCGCTCGTAATTAATGAAGATATATTGCCGTTAGAAAGAATTGTGACCAGAGGAGATGGAGACTGAACCGGCGCTTGCCAGCTATTATCCACTGAATTCGGATCTTTTGGTCGGGCGAGTCTGGTTGTTTGAGGCGGTAACTCAGAAAGAGGAACCCGATAAGGAACTTTTTCATAGAGCAATAGTTCAACACTCTGGATACGGGGTTCCTGGTGGAATCGTTTTACCATTCCATCTTCGCTTAAGAAATTTATCAAGGAAAGAAATATCATCCCCTGATGATGAGCCATGTATGATTTCACGATAGCATGCGGTTGACCCAATGGCATACGGCTGGGGGTGTAGTCAATGGCTTCATATAAGCCGCATTCCCCGATCATTTTCATGCGGGTAAATTCAAGGATATTCTTGTATACAGCGGTTGGATTGATTGAAATTGCCAGTAGAGATGCATAAGGAGTAATGACCAGGTCTTCATCCAAACCACGTTTGAAACCCAACCCAGGCACACCGAATGCGCGATATTGATAATTCTGCTGCGCATCGAAACCATAATATCCCGATTCAGAGATGCCCCAGGGTACACCCTTGCGGCTTGCATAATCAATCTGTCGGTCAACAACCGCCCTGCAGCTTTGCCCAAGCAGAGTACGTTCTGGATTCTGCGCCAACAGATTGGGCATTAAATATTCAAACATAGTACCGCTCCATGAAAGCAGCGCGCGGTAGTTTCCGACTGTTGTTTGCGGGCGACCCAGGTGCTGCCAATGACTGGCCGGTACGTCGCCTTTGGCAATGGCAATCAGACTGGAAATTCGCGATTCGGATGCAGCTAGGTCATAGTGGTTCTCATCGAGTCGGCCTGCGGAGGCATTATAGCCAATGAAAAATACCTGGCGTTCCTGATCAAACATAAAAGCGAAATCCATCCCCTTGAAAATTGATTCCGCCTGGTTACTCAGTCTAACCAAGCTAATTTGCAAGGTTTCTGTTGATATTATTGCCTGCTGGAGAGAACCTCTCAGGTTGTTACACCATTCCAAAACGGGCTTAGTCTCTTCTGGAGCCCAGACAATATCGGTGAGCTGATCTTCTAAGTGTTTTAGGGTGGATAAACTTCCAGAACAAAGATCGGCAATCTGGTCTATTCGGGTTGAGGTTTTTGGCCCCAGAAGTTCGTAGATTTTTTGCCAATCGCTGGCAATAGCCGAATCGAGATGCTCGTTGGTCAAAAAAGCTGGAATCTTGGTAAATAGAGATACCCAGGGGGTATAACTATTGACATCCGCGAAAAGATTATAGGCAGAAGTCCGTACCAGTTCTGTCCAAACACGTAAATCGCGCAAGACTGAAGTATTCACTCCCTCCAGATTTGATTCGGCTAATTCAATAGTGTGCTTTATGAATTCATCCATCTGGGTTGTTTTCAACTGGGTAGCTGATGAAATCCAGAGTTCCGGTTTATCTTTAAGTGAGAGGACTTGCTCTTTGATAGAAAGAAGCTGAATTAGAAGGGGTTTGCCAGCTTCAGTGGCAGAGTGATTATCCAGATGGGATAGAACATCAGCAAGAACATCCACCGTATCTAGGAACCCCTGCCATGTTTTCCAATTCATAATAGGCGTTTTCAGTAAGCCAAGACATCCTTGTTTGAGGGCTAACAAGCAGGCTGCATAATTACCGCTATCGACAACGGAAATATAACGAGGTTGTAAAGGGAGTAATGTGCGCGTGTCATACCAATTTAGAATATGTCCGCGGTAAGTCTCCAGTCTATATAGCGTATCAAACGTCATACGCAACAGGAGAGTCATATCGAAAAGGCCAATAAAACCCATATCATTAGCGCCAAGAATACTCAGAAGATGCATGCCGATATTGGTTGGAGAGGTGCTATGAACGACTGCCCCACGCGGTTCTTCTTGATAATGATCTGGCGCTAGCCAATTGTCTTCTGGACCAGCGAAATGTTCGTAATATTGCCAGGTACGCCGGGCTAATCGCCGCAATACTTGCGCTTGATCCTCGGTAATGGACCGTTGCTTATTGGGATGGGGAAGGCTTATCCAGTAGGCCAGTTGCGGGGAGAAAAACCATAATATCAATAAAGGCGCGGCTATTAGAAAACTACTGGGGATAACCAACAAGATAATTCCTGTAATAATAAGTGAGATTATCGGAGCCCAAGCCATGGTTTTCCAGACCCGAAACGCGCTATTTTGTTGGTTTTGAGATTTGATATGAGCAGCGGTAGTCCATTGTAGCAATTGCCGATGAGTTAAAAAGACTCGCACCAGCGTAATCACAATGGCTTTTATCATCATCACTGCCTGATGAGGCAGAAAAGCCAGGTTCAGAAGCCATTGGTAGACGCTGTTTCGCAAGGAAAATCCAAGTGTTTCTGTTGCTTTAAGCCATAAGGAAATTTGAAATGGATCAGAGACAGCCGACTTAATGCTACGCAGCAGTCTCGAGGTTATCCCGAGTATGTAAGGAATTATCAAAACAATCAGGCTGATTAAAGTCACTGCCAGCGCTGCGGCAGGCGCCAAAATCCATCCCAATGCCAATAAAATCAGCAGCGAAGGATAGAGCAGGCTACGGACAAGGTTATCAAATATCTTCCAGCGATCAATAAGCGCTAATTGGTTAGGAACTTCCTTTTCGGTTTGATTGGGCACGCTCAGGGAAAGCCATGGCATTATTTGCCAATCGCCCCGTACCCAGCGAACATTCCGCTTAATTTGAGCGAGATAGCTTGAAGGATAATCTTCGAATAATATAATGTCAGAAACCAGAGCTACGCGCGCAAATGCCCCTTCAAAGAGATCGTGACTGAGTAAATGGTTCTCGGGACAGCGGCCTTTTAGGCAGCGCTCAAGACCGTTGAGATCATAAATTCCCTTTCCTGCATATATTCCACTGCCAAACAAATCCTGATAAATATCAGAAATAGCCGGTGTGTATAAGTCCAATCCATACTCACCTTGAAAGATACTCGAGAATGTGGATTGGTTGGCGCTGGTTGGTGTTACGCTAATGTGTGGTTGGAGGAGCGAGTAGCCGCGCAGTACCTGATTTGATTTTTGATCGATCACAACCTGGTTCAAAGGGTGGGCCAGAGTAGCGATCAACTGGTTGCTTGTCTGATGCGGCATATAGGTGTCTGAATCCAGGGTGATGATGAAGCGCGGCTTAGGCAGGGTTTTTATTTGAGTTTGGGAAAGGGTGTAGGAAGTATTTGGATTGCCTAGGATGAGCTGATTAAATTCCATCAGCTTTCCCCGTTTTCTTTCCCAGCCCATCCAACAGTCTTCAGAGGGATTCCAAAGCCGGCGCCGATGCAGCAAGTAAAAATTTTGACCTGATGAGCGTCGATACTTGCTGTTCAAATCGGCAATAAGTTTCTGGGCTTTTTCCAGCAGCAAGTCATCTTCTGGCATGTTTTCTTGAGGTGCATCCATAAAATCTGTTAGAAGGGCAAAATAGATATTGGGATCATCATTCCCAAGATAGTTAATCTCTAATTGGTGTAGCAGCTCATCAATATATGATTCCGAGCTTAATAAGGTAGGAACTACAACCATGGTAGTAAAATCAGCAGGAACACCCTTTTCAAAATCCAATTTCGACAAAACTCGCGGCGGAATCGAGAGAGTTGTTATCCAGTTTACAACCTGTACGGCTGTTATGGTGGCAGGAATCAACCCCACCAAACCCATTATCCATATAAGGAGTGGAGTTTGGTATGTTTTCTGAATCAAGAAAATCAGACCGAATAAAAAGGCGGCCGTAAGAATTATGATTAAACCTAAGTAATACAGGGTTGAAAAACGATAGCCATGATCTTTAATGCTGATATTCCAGCGATGTTTATATCCAATCGCTTTTTCAAGTGTCGGGCGGCCTTTGTCAACCAGGTAGTAGCCGACATGATTTAGTAGATTAATCTGGATAGGGTCCACTGGACTATCCAGATATTGATTGTGCAAATCAATATTTTGTGAGGCTTCTTGAGCTGCGGTTATTGCAACCTGCGCCACTTTTGTTTCATCAATGTGTGCGTTGGCTGCCAGATGCTCAATTACATTCCGGTACCGGTCTCGGGTCGCAAAATCCATGCGGGCATACACCTGGGCGGGGTCGTTCCTGAGAATAGTTTCAACCTGGCTCACTGATTCAACAAAGATCTTCCACTCCCAGGTACTTAGATTGCGTAGAGTAATAAAACAGTTGGCAATAGTTTCATTGATATTGAGCGGTGATTGGATTGTAAATTGACTATTTACAGAGATTGGTATAGTTGCGTCTTTGCAAAGAGACTGAACAATAGTTTCCATAACAACTAATCTCAACATGGTCGGAATGGCCCATAATTCCCCAATAGTCAATTGGGTTGTATTCTGATAACAGTTGATGAAGTGACTCAATTGGTCTAAATCAAAATGTCTATTACAAGCGTTAAAAAACTCCTGAGCAAGCGCCAGAATACGAGGGTATCCTTTTAATGATGACTCGGTAAGTTTGGGAAGCCGCCGGTAGTATTTGGCTGGCATATCTGTTTTTATCTGCTTAAGAGTTTGCTGAATCAAATAATAATTATCCAGCAGCCATTCTGTCGCTACGGGAATAAACGATTTATTTTGCGATTCATGAGATACATCCAGATATAAATGGTTTAGGATTATTTTTTGATTATTTATTAAGGGTTGAATGGAATACCCTCTAGCTGGATGCGCGCTAGTTTGAAATGATAGGGATAATTTTTGTGCCAGACTATCGAGTTTATCCGATTCCACGAAGAATCTCCTGTATCAACGGTTGGGTACGGAAACCTGGTTCTGTTTACCCTCTTTTGGGGATAGATCCTGAACAACCAATAAAGGCGTGTTTCCATAGGCGATAAAATTAAGGGCGGTGCTGCCAAAAGGCCGATATGGGATTCCTGAAAACCCATGGGCGCTTAATAAAACGAGATCAACTTGTTCTTTGTTCACCAGGTTATGTAAAGATTCTGAAATATTGGAGCTCACGCCGAGATGCACTTCGCTTTCAACGGGCAGCCTGGCTTGAATTGCTTTCAAATATCCTTCGGCTTCAGCCTTGTTACGCTCGACAAGTTGGTCGGCAAGTTGAATATCTTCCTCTTTAAGAGGAACCAAATGGGGAAGTTCAGGTTTTCTAACAATATGAGCAAGGATTAATAAGCATCCGTGCTGTTGCGCCAGAGCCGTAGCCAAAGGGAGAACCCATTCACTGCGCGTTGATCCATCCAGGCCAACGAGAAGTCGTTTATATTGATACTTAATGAAATTGTCCGGAATGGTTGATAAAGAGCCACGCACTACCAAAGTTGGGATATAGGAGCGGGCCATGATTTTTTGAACGACATTGCTGACATTCCAGTTATTTGCGCCGGTTTGTCCATAACTATTGACAATAATCAGATCGGAGTGGTTTTCCTGGGCAAATTCAACTATCCGATCATCAGCGCGGCCTTCAAGAATAAAGCTGTCTGTGAGATTGACTACGTCCCGCAACCGATCATGCAAGGAATCGATATAGCTCTTTGCTTCTGCTTTTCGGATTTGCCACTCAAATGGATCTGGTGAACGGCTAGCATTGCCTTTTGCGCTTGGCTCAAGCACATGGAGCAAAGTTACCTGAGCATTAAACGCAGTTGCCATGCTTATTGCATGTGGTAAGGCACATTCTGCCAAAGAAGACCTGTCGCACGGAACCAAAATATTCTTGATCACATTACACCTCCCGAACTTGAGACGAGACAGCAATCTAATATATAAATTGTTAATTTACAAAAACGGATGTCAAAACTCTACGTGTATAAGTATAATATTAAATTTTCCAACGGGTTGGAAATTGGCTGCAAATCAGCTTTTCTTATTATGCCTTGAGGAGCTTGCCGTGTCAAGCTCCTTCCGGGGATCGGCAACCTTGATAAGAAAAGATCACCCAATACGAGTGATCTTTGAAGTGCCCCCGACCGTGTTCGAACATCGTCCCCTTCCGGGGATCGGCAACCTTGATAAGAAAAGATCACCCAATACGAGTGATCTT
>JBAWYZ010000068.1:0-10198 GCA_037143255.1 Leptolinea sp.
CCATTGCAGCGCAGTCTCAACCAGTAGTTCAGTTTCCGGGCGGGGAACCAGAATGCCATGTTGAACAGCGAACTTTCGGCCATAAAACTCGCGTTCGCCAGTGAGGTACGCAAAAGGAAAGCCATCAACTAACTTCTGCAGATGGGAATTTAGAATTTCAAGGTCACCTGCGGCGATCATTGTATCCGGATGAGCCAGCAGCCACGCTCTGGGGCGTGCAAGCACAAAGGATGCCAGCATGTGGGCTTCCAAGGAAGGGGCATCACAAACTGGTTCCAACTGGCTGTGCGCGGTTTTCAGCCAGTTCTCTAGTGAATTAATTGCCGGTTGCGGCCAGTTTTTCTGATTCATCGCGCATCGAAAGTTCATCTATAAAGAAGTCGATTTCACCGTCCAGCACACCGGCAATGTTAAAGGATGAAGTATTTATGCGGTGATCGGTGATGCGCGATTGTGGGAAGTTATATGTCCGGATTTTTTCCGAGCGTTCTCCCATGCCAACCTGAGAATGCCGGTCCGCTTCCAAATCCGTTATCCGCTTTTGTTCTTTAATATCATACAGCCGGGCGCGCAAAATGCTCATGCCCCGTAATTTGTTTTGCAATTGAGAGCGTTCATCCTGACAGGCTACTACAAGGCCGGAAGGGAAATGGGTGATGCGAATCGCGGTGGAGTTCTTCTGCACATTTTGCCCGCCAGCTCCATCCGATTTGAATACATCAATTTTGATATCCGAATCCGGGATTTGAATATCAACATCTTCCACTTCAGCCAGAACGACAACCGTAACAGTGGAAGTATGAATCCGTCCAGATGATTCGGTAGCTGGAACACGCTGGACCCGGTGAACGCCGGATTCCCATTTGAAGCGGGAATACGCGCCCCGCCCTTTGACCATGAAGATTATCTCTTTATATCCGCCTATACCGGTTTCGTTTTGAGAAACAATTTCGACAGACCAGTTTTTCCGCTCGGCATAGCGAGTGTACATACGTAACAGTTCAGCAGCGAAAAGGGCAGCTTCATCTCCGCCAGTTCCGGCGCGAATTTCAACAATTACGCTTTTTTCATCGCGCGGATCTTTGGGGAGCAGCAGCGACTTTAATTCTTTTTCCAACGTTTCGATTTTTGGGACAAGCGTTTCCAGGTCAGATAAAGCCAGGGGGCGCATTTCATCATCATCTTCCTGTAACAGCATTTCAGCTTCTTCTCTTTGTTGAATTGCCTGCCGATAATCGCGCGTTTTCAGCACAATGGGTTCAATTTCAGCCCGCTCTTTGGCCAGTTCCGTGGCGCGGAGATAATCCTCGCCAGTTTGTTCCAGCAATTGATTGATTTCAAGATAGCGTTGTTCAATTCCGAGTAATTTTTCTAGCATTTGTAATTTCCTGTTTCACCTGAAAAATTATACCACCTGGAATAATGAAACCAATTTCAACTTTAACCTTGACAATATTAGTAAAGGTTGAGTAAAATAGTGTGTGAAAGAATTCACAAATGATCCGCATAAATCGTGAAACAGATTACAGTTTTCGGGTGATCCTTGCCTTGTCAAAGGCAGGTGAGAATGCGCGCCTATCCACGGCTGATATTCAAAAAAACATGCAGATTCCCATATCATTTCTACACCGCATTATTGCATCACTTGCTCGCAACAATATTGTAAAAACTTTCCCGGGCAGAGAAGGTGGGGTTCAACTTGCCCGCTCCCCGAAAAATATCACTTTGCTGGATATCTATGAGGCGGTGGAAGGTCCTATTCAGTTGTCAGCCTGCCTGGTACATGATAGTGACTGCCCACTTAATCCTGCCTGCCCGGTGCATAACTGTCTGGATCAGGTTCAAAAAGCCATAATTCGCGAACTTAAATCTGTTCATTTTGATGGGTTTCAAAAGGAATCCCCGGCAATTTTGCCGTAATCACGGGTATCCTATTCTTTATTAAGGAGCGCTTGATGAATGTGTTAACCCTCTCCCAAATCCAGTTTGCAGCAACCACAGTCTATCATTTCTTTTTTGTCCCATTAACGCTGGGGCTTTCTGTGCTTGTTGCAATTATGGAAACTATTTTTGTCATCACGGGTGATGACACCTACAAACGGATGACGAAGTTCTGGGGAAAACTTTTCCTCATCAACTTTGCCATGGGGGTCGTCACTGGTATTGTGATGGAGTTTCAGTTTGGCATGAACTGGGCGAATTATTCTCGGTTTGTGGGAGATATTTTTGGAGCTCCCCTGGCAATTGAAGCTTTGGTGGCCTTTTTCCTGGAATCCACCTTTTTGGGGTTATGGATTTTTGGCTGGGATAAAATCTCCAAAAAAATGCATGCCGTTACGATCTGGCTGGTGGCCTTTGGCAGCAATCTATCTGCCCTGTGGATTTTGATTGCCAACTCATTTATGCAACATCCGGTGGGATATGAAATTCAAGGCACCCGCGCTGTGATGACGGATTTCGGCGCCCTGGTTTTCAATCCGTATGTCTGGTATCAATTTCCGCATACCGTTCTAGGCGGATTCACTACCGGGGCTTTCTTTGTTCTGGGGATCAGCGCCTATCATTTGCTACGGAAGCAAAATGAAGTTTTCTTTAAGAATTCCTTCCGAATAGCCGCTATTTTTGGAACAGGTGCAATATTGTTGACCTTACTGGTTGGGCACAGTCAGATGCAGTATATGGTCAAAACCCAGCCTATGAAGGTTGCCGCAGCAGAGGCGCTGTGGAAAAGTGAAAATCCGGCATCTTTATCTCTATTCACGATTAGTGATGAAGAAGCGCAAGAGGATGTTTATTCTATTCGGATCCCCGGTGTTTTGAGTTTACTGTCTTTCAACGAATTGTTCGGTGAAGTTAAAGGCATTCGCGATTTGCAGACGGAATACGCGGCAAAATATGGGGCGGGGGATTACGTGCCTTCAGTAATTACTGCTTACTGGTCATTCAGAGGGATGGTGGGTGCCGGAATGCTCATGCTGGCTGCAGCTGCATTTGCTCTGTTCCTTGTTGTTAGAAAAAAACCATTCTCAGCATATAAGGTACTGGGAGCCTTCCCGTTCTTTATTGCTCTGCCTTACATTGCGAATTCCACCGGTTGGATATTGACTGAAACCGGTCGCCAACCGTGGGCCGTATTCGGAGTTTTGAAAACTGCCGATGCTGTTTCTCCGCTTGTGACTGTCGGATTGGTTCTGACCAGTCTCATCGTTTTCACGCTTTTGTACGGTGCTTTGATGGTGGCGGATGTCTACCTGCTGGTGAAATTTGCAAAAGCAGGACCAGCGCATGCTGTTGCGGCACATGCAAAATCTGGAAAATCAAAAGATACCTACTGGGAATAGGAGTATATTCATGGACCTCAATTCAATTTGGTTTATCTTAATAGCGATCCTCTACATCGGGTACTTCATTCTGGACGGTTTTGATTTGGGAGTGGGTATTCTTCATCCTTTCATTGCAAAAAACGACTCGGAACGGCGAGTGATTATTAATTCAGTTGGCCCCCATTGGGATAGCAACGAAGTGTGGTTGATCACCGCCGGTGGGGCGACCTTTGCGGCTTTTCCAAACTGGTATGCTACACTTTTTTCCGGGTTTTATCTCCCGCTGTTCCTCATGCTAGTCGCGCTGATCATCCGCGGTGTTGCATTCGAGTTTCGCAGCAAAGATGAAAACCCGCGTTGGAGGTCATTGTGGGATTGGGCGATTTTTGCAGGCAGTTTTATTCCCGCCTTGCTCTGGGGAGTGGCGTTTGCAAATATTGTGAGAGGCGTTCCGATTGATGCTAGCCAGAATTATGTGGGCGGCTTTTGGAATTTACTGAATCCGTATGCGTTGGTTGCTGGTGTGCTTTCCACGCTAGGATTTACCCTGCAAGGCGCCTTATTTCTTTCTTTGAAAACTGAAGACCCGATAAAATCCCGTATTCAGGCTATGCTTTTACGGATATGGATTCCAACCGCGCTGGCATTGATTGCGTTGGTTGTGTTTACGAATTATGAAACCGATATTCTGACAAAATCAGGCGTAACTCCCGGTATTATTCCGATTGCGGCTGTGCTTGTGACATTTATCACCGGATATTTTGTTTACCGAAAGCAAAACGGATGGGCTTTTGGGATGAATTCTCTGGTGGTTGCATTGACGATCATCACCGTTTTTCTGCAGTTGTTCCCAAAGGTGATGGTTTCCAGCCTGAATCCCGATTGGAGCCTGACGATCTATAATGCATCATCCAGCCCTTACACATTGCAGGTTATGACAATAATTGCGGTGATTTTTGTTCCGATAGTGCTGGCCTATCAAGGCTGGACGTACTGGGTTTTCCGTAAGCGGGTAAGTAATAATCCCGAAAAATTGGTTTACTAGAGAACAAAAAAGGAGCGCAATAGCAGCGCTCCTTTTTTATTATAAATTATTTTTCCGGCGCTTCGCCGTTTTTACCTTTACCCAGGGCTTTTGATTTCTCATAAGCAGCCCAAACCGCCCGGCTGATGGCGGTACGGAAGCCAGCCTTCTCGAGATAATACAACGCTTCGGCAGACGTTCCTCCCGGCGAAGTCACCTGGTTGCGCAGATGTGCCGGGTGCGCTTTTGCGCCAAGGAAGAAATCAACCGATCCGCGCAGTGTTTGGGCAACCAACTGCTCAGAAATGCGGCGCGGGAAGCCCAGATGTACGCCAGCATCGATCATAGCTTCCATAAATAAAAACACATATGCCGGTCCGGTTCCAGATAGCGCCGTTGCCATATCCAGGTATTCTTCTTCATCTGCAAATATTTCTTGCCCTAAAGCTGTCAGAATACTGCGGGCAATATCCACCTGGTCATCACGAACGGCAGGAGAGGCAACCCAAACGGTGATACCCTCGCCAATTTGTGCTGGGGTGTTGGGCATAGCGCGGATAATGGCAGGATGGGATAACCCGGCGCTAATTGTTGAAAGCGATGAGCCGGCTACGATGGAAAGAATAACAGCGCTGGCAGGAATTTTGCCTTTCAGGTTAACATAGACGCTTTCCATGCGCTGCGGTTTTACAGATAGGATAACCACATCGGCATTCTTCACGGCTTCAAGATTATCGGTAAACGGTTTCAACCCGTACTGTGTGTGGAGTTCATCCACCCGTTCCCCTCGAATATCGGAGGCGCAGATGTTTTCCGCCGTTGTCACCTTTTGCTTGAGTATTCCCGCGATCATGGCTTCCGCCATTACGCCAGATCCAATAATTGCGATGGTTGGATTTTCCTTCATACCTACTCCTCCTGCAGTTGGGATGTCTATTCGAGTACGACCGGTTCACTGCTCCACAGCGCAAATACAGCCGTGCTGAGCAGCCTTCCGGCTGATTTTTCTTTCAATGCCAGTTCGCCTGACAAAATGGATCCGCCGGCGTTTTGCATGGTTTGTTCAAGCGACTGCGCCAGCGTAATAGAGGAGGCTTTTACAGCATAAGCAGTTAGCGCAACAAAGATAGGTTGATCGGTTAAAGATTCCCTGCACGCCTGCAAAAGATCTGGCAGAAGTTTGTAGAATTCCCAGACTTCTCCTTTGGGCCCGCGACCAAACTTGGGTGGATCCAGAATCAAGCCGTCAAACTTCTCTTCCCGGCGTGCCTGACGATGGATAAATTTCACAGCATCATCCACAATCCAGCGGATGGAGCGGTCAGAAAGATTAGAAAGGTTTTGATTTTCATGTGCCCAACTGATGGCCTTACGAGAGGCATCTACATGCGTGACGGCTGCCCCAGCTTTGGCGGCGGCCAGAGTTGCCAGGCCGGTATACCCGAATAAATTCAAAATCTTTAATGGACGGCTGGCTTTCTGAATCATCTGAGTTATCCAGTCCCATTGAACGGCCTGTTCTGGGAACACGCCAATATGTCGTGAACCGCTCAAAAGAACTTTGAAGCAAATATCCCGGTAATGCAGATTCCATTCCGATGGCAGGTAGCCGCGAATATTCCAATGACCGCCGTTTTCCTCAGTAGAAGGAAGAAACTCGGCTGCGGCAGTCTGCCATTCTTTTTCAGGCAGGGCTGGTTTCCAAATGGCTTCTGCTTCAGGGCGAATGAGACGGTAGGGACCGCATTGTTCAAGTTTTCGTCCCCCTCCGCTGTCAACCAGCTCGTAATCTTCCCAAACGCGAGGATAGCAAATATTGATGGTTTGAAGGTTTATGTTTGTTTTCACCTTGTAATTATCTCACAGGTATGAAAGCTGGGGATAAAGTTCTTAGAGTAAATCCTGAATTGGGAATTTCGCGGCGGTATAATGAGGCGGTTATATGCACAAAAAACAGTTTTGAGAGCAAGGATATTCAAATGCCGAACAACTTTGACAATTTTATTGACCGTCGGAATTCAGATTGCATAAAATGGAACCTATTTGAAACTGATGTACTACCAATGTGGGTAGCTGATTTGGATTATGCTGCTCCTCCAGAAGTAATACAGGCTCTGCATGACAGGGTGAATCACGGTGTATTCGGTTATGCCGGCGACCCGGTCGCCTTGAGAAAGGTGATTGTTAACCGCCTTGCAGAAATGTATCAATGGGAAATTGAACCACAGGATATTATATTTACCCCCGGGGTGGTTGTCGGGTTTAATATAGCTGTACAAACGGTGGCTGTTCCCAATGGCTCTGTTTTGATCCAGCCTCCGGTTTATCCGCAGTTTATGAAATCACCGGAATATGCTGGATTGACTATTCATGAAAACCCATTGGTTCAGGATGAAAATGGATATTACAGAATCGATTTTGATGATTTTGAGCGTCAAATTACCAAAGACACCCGCATTTTCTTATTATGCAACCCGCACAATCCAGTTGGCAGAGTTTTCCGTAGAGAAGAACTGGAAAACATGGCCGAGATTTGCCTGAAGAAAGATATCCCAATTTGTTCGGATGAAATTCACTGTGACCTGGTTTTTCCGGGATACCAGCATATTCCATTGGCATCCTTGAATCTCGAAATTGCACAGAATACCATCACCTTAATGGCGCCCAGTAAAACTTTCAATATAGCTGGATTGGATTGTTCTTTTGCCATCATTCAAAGCAAGGATTTGCGCGAAAAATACCAAAACGCTACCAGGGGAATTACTGGGGGTGTCAACATAATGGGAGTTACTGCGGCGCTGGCTGCTTTCCAGAGTGGTAAACCGTGGCTGCAAGACCTGATGACGTATTTGCAGGGAAACCGCGATTATCTGAAGACGACTATTGACCGGGAAATGCCGCAAATTCGCATGACTGTCCCGGAAGGAACTTATCTCGCCTGGTTGGACTGCCGGCAGGCAGGTTTGCCTGAAAATGTTTCTGATTTTTTCTTTAAGAATGCGAAAATCGCCTTTTTTAAGGGTGAAACTTTCGGCCCGGGTGGAGAAGGGTATGTCAGGATGAATTTTGGCTGCACTAGAGCCAATCTCGACGAAGCGATCAACCGGATGAGATCAGCATTACAGAAAGTTTCGAGTTAGAAAATTCCCCGCAAAACGAGCAGGAATCCGATAATTATCAGGGGAATACCGATGATGGCGCCGATCACGGTGACTGTCAGAATAATGCCAACTATCATCAACACCAAGCCCAGAATAACGGCAACCAGCCGACCGGTTAGCAGGATAATAGCGCTTACCAGTTTCCAAAGTGCGTAAAATGGCCAAATAAAAATGGAAATATGTTTTTCGTCTGTCATTGTTGCCTCCAGTAATATATACGGAGGCTGCAAAGGAATGTTGCATCGTCTTTCGCATTGGCAATAACCATTTGATACAATCATAAATATGAAAAATAAAAGCAAACCATTCTCAATCAAAAATGGAGCATCCTGCATTATTGGCCTGGCTTTTTTCTTATTCGCAGGTAGTGTTTTTTTGACCGGTTTAGGCGCCATACTGGTAATTGCTGACCCGATTAAGCGGGCGGATGCGGTCGTTATTTTGAGCGGTGGCGATGAGCAGCGTATGCAAGAAGCAATTTTGCTTTATGAAGAAAAATATGCCGGCACGATCATCCTGACAGAAACTGGAAGTAAAGTTGCCGGGTTTGATACTGAGTATTCTTTTGAACAACGCCTGGCATTGATTGATGCCGGTATTCCATCCAGCGCTATATTGACAACTCAGAAGCATGTAGGCAGCACTCGGGAAGAAGCAAAGGCTGTCCGCAGCCTGGTGGGGAATGAGAATACCCACGACATCATTGTTGTGACTGATTCGTACCACACCTTGCGAACGCGGTTGATCTGGAGAGAAATATTTCGTGACAGCGAAATAAATATTATTGTGCGGCCTGGGCGGGGAAGTTGGTATAAATCATCCACATGGTGGTTAAGCAAAGTCGGGTGGGAAGCTACAATCCTGGAATATGTAAAACTGGCAAACTACCTGGCATTTCAAAAAGTTGACTAACCCCCCTTTTGACGATCTAACACTTCGTAGATTGACTTTTTCAGGAAAGCAAATTTGCGCTGGTTAAATGCGACACAATCCACTTTTTCCATGCGTTGTAATTCGTAGGGTGCGGTCGATTTTGTCCGCACCATAGCAATGCGTCACCGGATTCGGACAGGATCGGATAATTTGTGTCTGCGGAAAAAACCCAATTGTAGGGGCTAGGCGAGCGGAAGAATCCATGTTAAGAATTATCCTGTAGCCTCGCCCCTGATGCGAAACGGGACGCTACCTGGCAATTCAGGTGAATGATTGTTCAGCCAGGGTAAGCGCTGATATATTCCCGTGAAACATTCTCTGCGCCATGTCGGTTCATCTGGTGGCATGAGATGCAATTAATCTATCATCTTGAATTTGAACATTAAAATAGTACTGGAATTTCTTAATTGTGGAAGTAATATTTCGCCGCAAAATTGGAGTAAAATCGTTCCATTCAAAATGATATAAAGAATGAGGTTGCAATGCGTCTATTTTTCAATATTACCGGACTGGTTGTGTTTTTGATTTCCTGTCTGGGTCAAACATCCGCACAGGCTCAAACTCCTGCGCCGACAAACAAAGAATTGTTTACTGGAGAAGCGCTGTGTCTGCCTGGAGTTTATTTGACAAAGCCTGATTCATGTTTACCGGCTGGTCCATCTTTGGTATTAACACAATTGGCAAAGGATGGAATAGTTTTCCCTGCGCCAGCGCTGCCAGTGAGCAAACCATCGTTAGAGTTAAATAAAATTCCGTATCAGTACGCAAAAATTACCAGCCCCAGCGCACCCTTATACACATCACCTGCTACGGCAGATGCCCGGGTGGCGCGGTTCAACCTGGCAGGGGCGACCCGGTATATTTCTTATACCTTTAGTCAGCAAACAGACTATGGTTTATATTATCTATCCAAATCTGGAATGTGGGTGGATGGTGGCGATGTTGCCCGGGCTTCTCCGACAGTATTTCAAGGCGTAGTTGTGCATGGAACACCAAAAACCCAATTTGGTTGGATATTAACCGCTACCCGTCCGCATACAAATCCGGATTTCGCTTCACCGGAAGTCAAACGCGATTTAGGGCCCGGAGAGCTTTATGCAGTTTTGGGTATCAAAAAGGTTGGCGATACCGAATGGATCATGATCGGATTGGGCGAATGGATTGAAGATCGGGTGATTGGCCGGGTTGTGCCGACAACTGTGACTCCTAAAGGCGTTGACAACGGCCGTTGGGTGGATATCAACCTGGCAGAACAATCGCTTACTGTTTATGATAATTCAACAATGGTTTTTGCCACCTTAGTTTCGACCGGTACCAAACCTTTCTTTACCCAGCCCGGATTGTTTAAGATCAACCAGAAAAAAGATACTGAGACAATGAGCGGTGATTTCTCACCGGATAAATCGGGCTATTATTATTTAGAAGACGTCCCATGGACGATGTACTTTGACCAGTTGAGAGCAATTCACGGCGCCTACTGGCATGCCAGGTTCGGGTATGATGCCTCTCACGGCTGTGTCAATCTATCCATTGGTGATTCCCGCTGGGTCTATGATTGGGCAAAAGTTGGGGATTATGTTTTTGTGTATGATCCTTCGGGACAAACACCAACCGATCCGAAATTTTATACAAAAGGTGGGGCATAATCATAATTTGAATTTGTAACGACACCCCAAAATACTTGAAATATTAAGTCGCAAATATAAAAGGTGGGCTTAGATCTGCTTTTCATCCCTAAAATAGCAAATTGCTTATTA
>JBAWYZ010000069.1:0-10169 GCA_037143255.1 Leptolinea sp.
TGGGGGACCGTGCCAGGTGGGCAGTTTGACTGGGGCGGTCGCCTCCTAAAAGGTAACGGAGGCGCCCAAAGGTTCCCTCAGGTAGAATGGAAACCTACCAAAGAGTGCAAAGGCATAAGGGAGCTTGACTGCAAGACCAACGCGTCGAGCAGAGACGAAAGTCGGGCTTAGTGATCCCACGGTACTGAGTGGAAGGGCCGTGGCTTACCGGATAAAAGCTACCCCGGGGATAACAGGCTGGTGAAGTCCAAGAGTTCATATCGACGACTTCGCTCGGCACCTCGATGTCGGCTCATCGCATCCTGGGGCTGTACAAGGTCCCAAGGGTCGGGCTGTTCGCCCGTTAAAGCGGTACGCGAGCTGGGTTCAGACCGTCGTGAGACAGGTCGGTCTCTATCCGCTGTGGGCGTAAGGGATTTGAAAGGATCTGCCCCTAGTACGAGAGGACCGGGGTGGACAGACCTCTGGTGTGCCAGTTGTCGTGCCAACGGCATCGCTGGGTAGCTATGTCTGGCAAAGATAACCGCTGAAAGCATCTAAGTGGGAAACTTGCCTCAAGATGAGATCCCTCTTTCCGTAAGGAAGTAAGATCGCAGGTAGACTACCTGCTTGATAGGCGGCGTGTGTAAGCGCAGTAATGTGTTGAGCTAAGCCGTACTAATGATCGAGGACTTCCATGTGACGCGGAGAATTCGGAATTCTTTCCTAATGCGTAATCCTACATACTATTCAACCTGACTTTGGAATAAAAGTCTCTTGGTGATTTGAGCGACAGTGGTACACCCGGTAACATCTCGAACCCGGTCGTTAAGGCTGTCAGCGCCGATGGTACTTGGGGGGCGACCCCCTGGGAGAGTAGGTCATTGCCAAGAGGCTTTTTTCATTTCCAATGCCAATATCTTATTGCAATAATTAATCGTAGATTAGATTGACGTTTTCAGCTATTCTGCGGTATAATTTGTTAGTCGTTAACTAGTGGTTGTTCGTTTTGTTTACGTCATCATAAATTCGGAGGCTCTGGCTGTTTGATCTGGGAACATTGAGACAACTCAATTCTCAAACTTCACCGGCAACATCCTTCGGATGAGCCGGTTTTTTTACGCCGGTACTTTGAAAATGAAAAGGAGGTGAAAAAATCAATGTCTGCAGTCGTGTTACGCCCCAATGAATCACAAGACCAACTGCTGAAACGTTTCCGCAAGAAAGTCGTTAAAGGCGGTGTCTTAAGTACTATCCGAAGGAAACGCTGGTTCATCTCCAAGAGTGAAATGCGCCGAGTTGAGAAGAAGAAGGCGATTCGCCGAATCAAACGCCGCCAGTTTACCCGCGTGGGTGAATAAACGCCGGAATCATCCAGGAGGATTGGATGGCTAAAGAAGAAGATAAGATCGAAGTCGAAGGCGTAATTGTAGAGGCGCTCCCTGCCACTCAATTTCGTGTAAAGTTGACGGAAAAAGATTACCACGATCATGAAGTTTTGGCTTACCTTTCAGGTCGAATGCGCAAGTATTACATCCGCATCCTGTTGGGCGACCATGTGCGCGTTGAAATCTCTCCCTACGACTTATCCCGTGGTCGAATTATCTACCGTGCCAAGAAACCCAATGAGGGTGGTGGTGGCGCCGGGTAGAGCTTGACCAGGGCAAATTGTTCAAATAAAAATCCCCATTCCTAATTTGGAATGGGGATTTTTTGTTATCCGAATTTAATTGCCTAATTAGATGATCAACTTATTGTCATAAGATGTCAGCGCCCGCATGTAATTGGCACGTTCAAAGGCGGCCGGTTCAGAAACGTTTTTCTGACTCATACTGCCGCGCATCTGTTTGATGGATTTATATTCATATTTCACCATCCATTCCTGTAATTGACTGTTCAACTCGGCTATCCGGTTGGTGCCCTTTTCCAATAGCTCACTGGCCAGCATTGTAACACTGGCGCCCGCCATAACACCCTTGATGACATCCTGCACGGTATGCACACCACTGGTCAAAGCCAGATCGGCATTTACTTTACCGTACAGCAAAGCCGTCCAACGTAATGGCAGGCGTAGTTCGCTGCTGTTGCTCAATTGCAGACTGGGGATGACTTCCAATGTTTCAATATCGAAGTCAGGCTGAATGAACCGGTTGAATAAAACCAGACCATTGGCGCCCGCCTGCACAAGTCGGGTAGCCAGACTGGGAAGCGCGGTGAAGAAGGGGCTTAGTTTTACAGCCAACGGAATGTGGATCTGTTTTTTGATGTCTTTTACGAGGTCCACATACGTTTTTTCCAGTTCCTGACAGGCCAGAGTGGGATCGGTGGGGAGGTAATACATATTCAGTTCCAGCGCATCGGCTCCGGCCTGTTCGATTTTTTTAGCATAGTCCACCCATCCACCGCTGGATATGCCGTTCAAACTACCGATTACCGGCATGGAGACCGATTGCTTGATCTTTTGGATCAGGTCAAGGTATTCTTCTGGTCCAATGTTGTAGTTTCCCAAATCGGGAAAGTAGGTGATGGCTTCGGCAAAAGAGTTGGTGCCGCGTTCCAGGTAGTGATCCAATGCTTTGCTTTCGTGGGTGATTTGCTCTTCAAACAAAGAGTACATCACGATAGCGCCAATACCGGCATCTTCCATTTTCTTCACGGTATCCACCCGCTTGGAGAGTGGGGAAGAGGAGGCTACCAGCGGGTTTTTAAGTTCTAAACCAAGATAGGTGGTTGTCAAATCGGTCATTATCAAGACTCCTTTATAAGCTTCCCGGCGGGGGTATTTTCCGCCGGGAGTAATTGAATTAATGGATTAGGGTTGCGAATTCTTTGGTTTGTATTCGATGGCTGCCATTGATTTATACAGTTCCCAGCGTTTTGCTGCATCATCGGTGGCTTCTTTCATAAGAAGTTCTGCCCGGGTTTCATCAGCCTGCAAAAGCATACGGTAGCGGGTTTCATTGTAGGCGTAATCGGATACTGAAATGGTTGGTTCCTTGGAATCGATGATGAGCGGGTTTTTGCCTTCATCCGCCAGAGATGGGTTGTAACGGTACATTGGCCATATGCCGGAATTGACGGCGGCTTTTTGTTGATCGAGTCCGCGGCGCATATCAATGCCATGGGCGATACAATGGCTGTAGGCGATGATGAGAGATGGACCGTCATAGGCATCGGCTTCCAAGAAGGCTTTCAGAGTCTGCTGGTCGTTGGCGCCCATGGCGACGCGGGCTACATAAACATAGCCGTAAGCCATCGCGATCATGCCCAGATCTTTTTTAGGTAATCCCTTGCCTCTAGCAGCGAATTTGGCAACAGCAGCCCGTGGAGTGGATTTGGAGGCCTGTCCACCGGTATTGGAATACACTTCGGTATCCAAAACCAGCACATTGACGTTACGGCCGGAGGCTAAAACGTGATCCAGACCACCATATCCAATGTCATAGGCCCAGCCGTCGCCTCCCATAATCCAGACAGTTTTTTTCACCAGAACATCGGCGAGTGAGAGCAAATGTTGGGCAAGAACATCTTTATTTCCGGTCAATTTTTGCTTCAAAATAGCAACCCGGTCGCGTTGGGCTTTGATGCCGGCATCTGAAGTCTGATCAGCATTGAGCAGTTCAGATACCAGGTTTTCGCCAATCTGCGCGGTGAATTTTGGCAGCAGTTCGTGTGTATATTCTGTTTGCTTGTCGATCGTTAACCGCATTCCCAGACCGAACTCGGCGTTATCTTCAAACAAAGAGTTCGACCAGGCCGGGCCGCGACCATCAGTATTGTGTGACCAGGGAGTGGTGGGCAGGTTGCCGCCGTAGATGGAAGTACAGCCGGTGGCATTTGCCACGACCATGCGGTCGCCAAATAGCTGAGAAACCAGTTTGACATACGGGGTTTCTCCGCAGCCAGAGCAGGCGCCAGAAAACTCAAAGAGCGGTTGCAGTAACTGAGAATTTTTGACAGTAGTGGGCGCAAAGGCAGTCCGGTCGACTTCCGGCAGTCCAAGGAAGAATTCCCAGTTGCCCTTTTCAATTTCACGCAACGGCGGCTGTTCGGCCATATTAAGGGCTTTTCGGGACGGATTAGTTTTGTCTTTCGATGGGCAAGCTTCCACGCACAGACTACAGCCGGTGCAGTCTTCGGGCGCCACTTGAATGGTGAACTTCATGCCGGGCAGTTCTTTGAATTTCGCGTCCAATGACTTGAATGTTGCCGGTGCGCCTTCTAAAAGTTTGGGATCGTATACTTTCTGGCGAATGACGGCATGCGGGCAAACAAACGAGCATTTCCCGCATTGAATACACAGGTCAGATTCCCAAACGGGTATTTCAAGGGCGATGTTACGTTTTTCCCACTGGGCGGTGCCGGTGGGGTAGGTGCCATCAACTGGCATGGCCGAAACTGGCAGGTTATCACCTTCAAAGATGACTATCTGGCCTAGGACGTTTTTGACGAAGTCAGGCGCGCCAGCCGGAACCGCCGGGCGGCGGGTGAAGACGCTACTAACTTTATCAGGAACTTTTACATCGAATAAATGCGCCAATGTGGCGTCTACCGCATCATAGTTCTGTTTGACAACCGCTTCACCGCGTTTGCCGTAGGTTTTCTTAATTGATTTCTTGATCTCTGCAATGGCCAATTCGCGCGGGAGTACACCAGATATGGCGAAGAAACAGGTCTGCATAATGGTATTAACGCGCCCGCCCATCCCGGTCTTCATAGCTACATCGTTTGCGTCAATAGTAAAGAATTTCAGTTTCTTGGTGATGATATCTTTTTGAACTTCCTGGGGCAGTTTGCCCCACACTTCATCTGGCCCGTACGTGCTGTTTAGCAGGAATACAGCGCCCGGAATGGCGTATTTGGTCATATCAAAGCGCTCAAGGAAGGAGAATTGATGACAGGCCACGAAATTAGCCTTACTCACCAGGTATGGGGCGCGGATGGGGCGCGGGCCGAAGCGTAGGTGAGAAGTGGTAACCGAACCGGATTTCTTGGAGTCGTACACAAAGTACCCTTGCGCTGAGTTATCCGTCTCTTCGCCGATAATTTTGATGGAGTTCTTGTTGGCGCCAACAGTTCCATCGGCGCCCAGGCCGAAAAATACGCAGCGTACAGTTTCGGGGTATTCAATGTCAAAATCAGGATCAAAGTCCAGGCTGGAGTGACTGACATCATCATTGATGCCAATTGTGAAATGATTCTTAGGGGTTGCTTTCTTCAATTCATCGTAAACGCCCTTGACCATGGCCGGGGTGAATTCTTTGGAAGAAAGGCCGTAGCGTCCGCCGATGATTACGGGAGCTGTCTTGAAAGGGGCAGAGCCGGTGGCTAAACCTTCATGAATAGCGGTGATAATATCCTGGTAAAGGGGTTCGCCAGCGCCACCGGGTTCTTTGGTGCGATCTAATACCGCGATCTTTTTTGTAGTTGCAGGCAGCGCTGCCAGTAGATACTCGACAGAGAAGGGGCGGAAAAGGCGCACATTCAAAACGCCGACTTTTTCGCCTTTAGCGTTTAAGTAGAGGGCGGTTTCTTCGGCTGTTTCGGCGCCGGAGCACATTACCACGATGATGTTTTCGGCATCTTTGGCGCCGTAGTATTCAAATAGTTTATAGCTGCGGCCGGTCAGTTTGGCAAATTTGTCCATGTATTTTTGGACAATAGCAGGTGTGGCTGTATAGAAAGGATTGACAGTCTCGCGGCCCTGAAAGTAGACATCCGGATTCTGGGCGGTACCGCGTAGAACCGGGCGATCCGGAGTAAGACCCCGTTTGCGGTGTTCAGCAATCTTACTTTCGTCGATCATTGCTTTAAGGTCGTCGTTGACCAGTCTTTCAATCTTATTCACTTCCGCTGAGGTGCGGAACCCGTCAAAAAAGTGAATAAAGGGGATGCGGGCTTCCAGTGTAGCGGCATGGGCAACCAGGGCGATGTCATGGGCTTCCTGCACGGAACGCGAGGTAAGCATGGCAAAACCGGTGGAGCGGGCAGCCATCACATCACTGTGGTCACCAAAAATGGACAAGGCCTGGGCAGCCAGCGAGCGCGCAGAAACATGGAAGACAGTGGCGGTCAATTCGCCAGCAATCTTGAACATGTTGGGGATCATTAGCAGCAGCCCCTGGGAAGCGGTAAATGTGGTGGTTAGTGAACCGGTTTGCAGAGCGCCGTGAACAGCCCCCGCTGCGCCGCCTTCGGATTGCATTTCCATGACTGATGGAACAGTTCCCCATAAGTTTGGCGTTTTTGAACCTGCCCATTGGTCAGACCATTCGCCCATTGTTGAGGAGGGGGTGATTGGATAAATGGCGATCACTTCACTAAGCTTGTAGGCAATATCGGCCACAGCTTCGTTTGCATCTAGCGTTACTTTTTCTCGCAACATTGGTTTACTCCATTCGATAAGAATTGCCGGGCAACAGATTTCGCTACTCGGTTGGGTTCAAGGTATTTAACCGGCGCAGCGCCGGAAACTTCCATTTAATTTGTTCTAGTATGTCCGTTGTAATTCCTCAATAATGTCCTAAAACCACCGAAATGATAGGTATCAGCTTGTGAAATTCAGGTGGGGCATTGCCATTAACAGACAGGCCAGCGTCTTCCCGTCATTGATCTGATTCTTGCGGATCATCTCCCATACGGTTTCAATCGGTATGCCTTCTGCTTGTAAAAACTCGTCGTCGTCATGTTCGAGGGGCGCCGCATACAACCCAGTCATCAGATACACATGCATATATTCAGAAGAATACCCGGGGGCCAGAAAAAACTCGCCGAGTTTCGTGACATTGCGGGCGGCGAAACCAGTCTCTTCGCGGATCTCTCTCGCAGCGCAAACGGCCGGGTCTTCATTTTTCTCTAGCGTCCCGGCTGGCAGTTCAAGTAACGAGTCTTTGGCGCCCATGCGGTATTGCCGCACAAACCAAATGCGGTTCTGATCATCAACCGGCACCATGGTAACCGCACCGGAGTGTTTCACTAAATCGTAATGGGTAATTCTTCCATCCGGCAAGCGGACTTTAATTTTTTCGACCGCAAAAGCTCTTCCGCGGTACATTTCTTCCTGATCAAGCCATTCGAAGGTCATTGTTCTTTTCAGCTAATCCCGTAGTTGGATTTTATTACGAGGTTATTATACCTTGTTCCTAATTTTTCATTTAATTTGTAACGCCTACTTTTGAAAAATGTCTTTGTTGGTTCCTTTCAAAGTAATCGCTGACCTTTGAACAGCAGCACCTGAATTCCAAGGAATACCCTGGTCACCATATATGACGTAGGTTTGTCTGTAGGTTATTTGTTCCATCCAGGACCTTCGTTTGAGTTTGCTCCAAATACAAATCCGTTTCTCTAGCTTTTTTTGCCTGCGAATGTCATGAGCGCTGGAGTAAACCACCACTACCCGGTACGAAACACCATACAAGTCCACCGTTGTTTCATGCACCTAGTACTCCAAATCAGGACGGGATTTCACCGCTGGATGTTCCCCCAGAAAGCCGATGGTTACCCAGTTCCCTGCATCCACTGCCTCGGCAATGGCGTTTTTACAGGCATCATAGGAGGCAGGCAGTCGGGTAATAAAGCTGTTGGATGTAAGCAATGAATTTTATTAGCACACTCCTAGTGGTACCGATTGAATATATCAATAGCGGTGCATTGTCTTTATCCAAAGAACAAATCAAACGGACACTCTCAATATAGTTGGTTTAATGCACCTTTGTGGTTACAATGGTATCAGATTACTGCAAAGATAACTGATTTTGCTGTTTTAAGGAGAACAAATTGAAACTAGACCGCTTTCTCATCGGAATTCTTATCGGCATTGGACTGTTGGTGATTGCTGCGCTTGCACTGTTTTTCCTCCGCCGGGGTGAAGCTCAGTACACAACGGAAAACACACCTCAGGGAATCATTCAAAACTATGTTCTGGCTTTACAAAAAAAAGATTTTGAAAAAGCCTATGGTTACCTTGCAGAAGCTGATGGCAAACCGGAATTCGGCCGTTTTCGGGAGAATTTTATTTCCAGTTTTGAATCCTATAACCGGGCTGGTTTAACCTTCGGGACAAGTTCAGAGACCGGGGACACTGCCTTTGTCACCGTCATCATTCAGCAGAGTTATGGCGGGCCTTTCAATGAATTGTCGCGTAACCATGAGACTGTGGACCTTGTCAAACACAATGGTGCATGGAAAATCAAGCGGTTCCCATACCCGTTCTGGGGATATGACTGGTATGAAAACGCACCGAAACCAGTTAATTAGACTTAGTTATTCCACTTCCTTCTAACCCCCACGGAGAATCAAATGCGCACAATTCGGCGTTTATACTTTTATCTGGTAGCGTTTATCGGTCTGGAAGTAATTTTGTGGAGCATCATAACCCTGGCCAGAACTCTTTTCGATGCCGCCACACTGGCCAATATTGGTGATCAAATTTCCGGCGGTCTGGCTTTCCTGATTGTCGGGCTGCCTATCTTCCTGTTTCATTGGATCATTGTTCAACGCGATGCCGCCCGGGATACCGAAGAGCGCTCCAGCCGGTTGCGGGAAATCTTCCTTTACGGGGTGGTTCTTGCGACGCTCATCCCAATTGCCCAAAACATTATTGCGCTTATTAACCGTCCATTTCTGGCTCTTTTTGAGTTGGATAATACCTTTGCATTTTTAGGTTCCCAGCAAACTATTCTAGATAACCTGGTTGCCATACTGGTTTTGGGCGTGATATTTGCTTACTTCTACAAAATTGTACAGATTGAATGGGTAGCTAACACCCCTGGAAACGATTTGTCAGGCACCCGCCGTCTATTTCGCTATATTTGGATGCTTTACAGTCTGGTTTTGCTAGTCATTGGCGCTAACAATATTCTCCAATACATTCTTTTTACTCCTTCTGGCTTCGGGAATCCCACTCGTGAACTGTTGGCTAACGGATTGGCAGTTGTCCTGGTTTCAACCCCATTATGGACCGTTAATTGGCTGACCATCCAACGATCTCTGCCGAACCAGGGAGAACGCGGTTCATATCTACGCCTTGTTGTGTTGTACCTGCTGGCTCTGGCTGGCATCATTACCACTTTATTCAGCGCCGGTTGGGTGATAGCCGATGTATTGAAGTCTGTATTGCAGCAGGAAGGTATATCGGCAGTTGATCTGATTAACCGGATTAGTTCAACCCTTGCAATCGCCATTCCCATGGGCGTCATCTGGGCTTATTTTGGCCGGGAATGGAATATCGAAATAGATCAAGTGACCGACCCACTGGGTAGATCGGCGCTGCGGCGTTTGTATTTTTACATTCTTGCGCTACTCGGAAATATTTCTGTTTTCTTTGGCATACAGATGCTGATAGGGGTTGTGATTGACATCCTCCTCGGGCAATCCACCGGCCTCGGTAATTTCTCCGGTTCTTTGAGCAGCGCGATTGCCATGCTGGCTGTAGGACTTCCGTTATGGATGCGGTATTGGCCTGGTTTGCAAGCGGAAGCAGCCCAGGTGACCGAATCTGGCGACCACGCCCGCCGTTCCATAATTCGCAAAAGTTACCTGTATCTGGCATTATTCTCTCTGGTTGTAGGTTTGATGGCCTCCGCCGGAATGTTGCTGTATCATATATTTAGCTTTGTCATGGTCCAGCAGGCAGATATTCCACTGATGGACATCCTGCACGATTTCAAGACTCTATCTATCGTCATCGTCTGGCTGGTTTATCATTTTATGGCCTTACGAGGAGACGGCAAGGCCGCACAAATCGCTCTGGCCAACCAGCATGCGTCATTTCCTGTTGCCATCCTTAGGGAGGAGCAAACGGATGTTTCTGATGCGATAATTGAAAACCTCAAAAGAACAGCTCCCAGCATACCGGCGCTCATTTTGCCGCTGGAATCTCTTTCAACAATTGACCTGAATACCTATAAAGCCGTTGTGCTTCCTGTCAGTCTGATCACAAATCTGCAGGAACCCTTGCAAAGTAAACTGCAGGATTTCACCGGAAAACGGCTGATTCTTCCCGTTGAAAAAGAAGGTTGGTTATGGCAAGGCATTATTCAACGCGGGAAACTCGATTCTGCGAAAGAAACTGCCAGAATTATTCGTCTGCTGGCCGAAGGTCAAACCATTCAGCCAGCGCCTTCTAATAATCCATGGGTGATTATCGGATATATTTTCGGCGGCATCTTTGCCTTGCAAGTTGTCTTCTT
>JBAWYZ010000070.1:0-10108 GCA_037143255.1 Leptolinea sp.
GTGCAGCAAGCCGAATGGACTGATCTGAATCATGACGGCAACCCGGAAGTTACCCTGCTGGTGCGTAGACCGTTTGAACCCTGGCCTGTGGATCGAATTCTGCCGCACGGCGGGCGTATTCAAGCTCATCAGGATGCCGAGGGGATGAGCAGCCATATCATCATGCTTGGCTGGAAAAAAGATCACTGGGGCGAAGTGTGGGCCGGTTCCGCCCTTGCACGGCCGGTGCAACAATTTGGAATTGCCGACCTGAATCGAGATGGAAAAGAAGAATTGGTGGTAATGGAAGGTAATTATCAAACTAAAAACTCCGCTCCGGCCAGCAGCCTGGCTGTCTGGCAATGGGACGGCTTTGGCTTTGAATTGATTTCCCGGATTGATAAACCGACCAACTATTTTAAAATCTTGAAGACAAAACAAAATCAGGAATTTATTCTGATTGAGTCGTAATTTCTACTGGATTGTAAGGAGAAGAAAATGAAACTACCCCATAACAAGATTTGGATGTGGTTAGGCGTTCTGGCTGCTTTTACCATGGCTTGCAGCCTGGTGACCGGAGCCGTAGCGCCAAAGCAAGAACCTGAAACCGTTAGTAAACTCGGTCAAACGGAGTCTGCTGGGCAACCCACTCAAAAACCAGTTGGGCCAACACCCACTCCCCCGGCGGATGTTTATCCGGTTGCTTTCGCACAATTCCCTGAGATTTCCGTCAAAATACCGGATAAATATGGCGGAGAAGGTTCGTATGCCTTGCCGGTAAATTTGAACAAAGTGAAAGGGATTGAAAACATTCCGCTTACTTCCGCTCAAAATGAATTGTTGTCAAAAAACGGCTTTGTAGCTGTCCCGGCCGAAGCAGGTGCGTATAAAGAGTTCTACCAGGTCTATGAAAGCAGCCGTTATGGATCGGGAGTGATTTTCGTTACTACCGATTCGATTTATCACACCTATCACCTTTTATTTGATAAAATGTTGCGCGACCTGGAAACCCAGCGCTTCATCGGGCAGGTGAATGCGCTGACCTCTGCCATGCTGAAAGCCAGCCTGGAGCAGGTGAATTCATTAAAAGGAACCCCTCTCGAAGAACCTGCCAAACGCAATCTGGCGTTCTTTGCGGTCGCCAGTCAACTTCTTGGTACCGGTGATCCGGTTCCTGTTGAAGTTAATGACCTGGTCGCTAAGGAATTGACGCTGATCGAAGCCCACAGCGGCCAGGTTGTGTCTCCCATTTGGGATCGAGAGGATTCTGCCCCGGCTGACAAACTGATTGAAGATTACACCCAGTATATCCCCCGTGGGCATTACACGCGGACGGAAGAATTAAAGAAATACTTCAAGGGGATGATGTGGTACGGCCGCCTTACCTACCGTCTAAAGGATGTTTTTGAAACCCGCCGCGCGCTGCTATTGGTTCAGGCTCTGCGCGGCGCCAAGGCAGAAGATGGCACTCCGGCGATTACGCTGTGGGAAAACATCTACGAACCGACTGTTTTCATTGTCGGAAAGTCGGATGATTTATCCTTCAAGGAATACGGCGTATTAAGCGATTCTGTTTTCGGCCCCAACCCCGATCTGCAATCCTTTGCTGATGAAGGTCTTTTTGCACAATTTTTGGAAGGGGCAAAGAACCTGCCGCCGCCCAAAGTCAATTCAATGTGGGTTTGGATCAATGAAGATAAAGAGCTGGCTACCAAAGGCTTCCGCTTGATGGGGCAGCGCTTCACCCTTGACCAGTATGTTTTCGGACAAGTCATCTGGCGCAACGTTGGCACTTTGGAAAATCCGCGCGCCTTGCCCAAAGGGCTGGATCTTTTCGCCGCCATGGGTTCTGAGGATTCCTTTAATATTTTGAAGGATATGGGCGAAACAAAATATGAAGGTTATGACAAACAAATAACCAAAGTGAAAAAGGAAGTCGCCTCACTGGACAAAGAAACCTGGACGCAAAATCTGTACTGGTCGTGGTTGTACAGCTTCTTCCCCCTGATTGAGCCGAAAGACGAGAGTTTTCCGGTCTTCATGCAAAATCCGGCGTGGACCCGTAAAGATTTAAACACCTCTCTGGGTTCCTGGACAGAATTAAAGCACGATACCATTCTGTATGCCAAGCAGGTGATGGCCGAAATGGGCGGTGGCGGCCCGGATGAAGAGCCCCCACACGGTTGGGTGGAACCCAACCCGGAGGCGTTTGCCCGCCTGAAAGCCCTGGCGCAAATGACCATCGCCGGTTTGAATTCTCGCAATCTCACCACTGAATGGTCTAAAAACAACTTTGAGAACTTGATTGAAGAACTGACCTTTTTGCAAACGGTATCTGAAAAAGAATTGGCCGGCGAGAAGCTAACGGCGGACGAATACTGGCACATCTTCTACTTTGGTGGGGTTCTGGAACAATTCGCAGTTGCATCCGTTGATACCGATGGCGAAATGCGGGTGGATATGTCTAATATCAAAGCTGCGCTGGTGGCGGATGTTGCGTCCGGACCTTCACCAGATGGAACCGGTGTGGTCGCTCTGACTGAAGCGGTTGGTCAACCCATGCCCATTTATGTCATCTTGCCGGATGCTCCCTGGCGGGTAGGTATTGGCGCGGTTTTCAGTTACTACGAATTTACTGTTCCATCCGCAGAACGCATGACGGATAAACAGTGGCAAGATAAAGTGGAAAGCGGACAAACTCCACCACTTCCAACCTGGACCGAAAGCTTCATAAAAGCCGAGTGAAATTGTATGGAAAACGCTGGGCAGCCTGTGGATTGGCTGCCCTCTTCTTACTCCTGATCATTGCCCCGGAGGCATATATTGTCCAGTTTACTTTTCTGGGGGATGTAATGTTGGGGCGCGGCATAGCTCAGGCTGCCAATCGCAGCAACGACTGGCAACCTTTTGCCGCCTTGCACCCGCTGGTAGTTTCATCAGATCTCATCATAGCCAATTTGGAATCGCCGCTCACAATTGCCCCGGTCGTTACCAAAGGATATGCGCTTTGTGCGCCACCCACCCAGGTTGAAGCGCTCAAAGCCGCTCGCTTCGGACTGCTCACACTGGCCAATAATCATATACTAGATTGTGGCGAAATTGGACTTAACCAAACCAGCTTTACGCTGCAATACACCGGCTTGCAAACTGCAGGGCCGGAAATACAGCCAATTTTCGTTGACAAACACGGGAGCCGCTTTGCTTTTCTCGCGCTGGATGATATTTCTGCCGCTGTTGACATGCCTGCCGTAACATCGGTTCTGCAATCTGCAGCCAGGCAGGCAGATTGGGTGATTGTTTCTATCCACTGGGGGAGCGAATACCAACCGGCGCCCTCCTCCCGGCAACGTACGCTGGCGGCAGCGCTGGTCAATGCTGGCGTTGATGTTATTGTCGGGCACCATCCGCATGTGATTCAACCTGTGGAGAAAATCACCCGTGGGGATGAAAGTAAAACAGGGCTAATTTTTTACAGCCTGGGAAATGCACTGTTTGACCAGCAAAGTTTACCTGATACCCGCACCGGCGCGGTTGTCAATCTTTTCTTCAGAAAAGGTAAATCGGTTAATTATTCTTTGCAACGCTTTGCAATTGACCCACGCGCCGGAATCATTAAAGCGCTGCTGCCATGACAAAGACGAGTTGCATTTCATCTGAAAATCTTCTATACTATATCTAGCTACAAGCTCAAATGTCATATACTTGAGCAAGATTCCATTAGGAGGAACCCATGTCAGACCGCCGAACGCTGCACCGCCGCCACCTGATCTACTACCTGAAAGTATTTGAACGGGAAACTGATACTTTGCTGGGACATCTGGTTGATATTACTGAAGAAGGTCTGATGATCGTCAGCGAAAATCCCATTGATGGCGGCAAAGAGTTTAAATTGCGCATGTTGCTCCCGCGGGAAATCGAGGGCAAGGAAGAAATTGAATTCGAAGCCACCAGTACTTGGTGCCGCACGGATGTTAATCCCAGCCTGTTTGGCGTCGGATTCAAATTTGATTACGTTGATACCCTGAGCCGGCAGATCATATTTGAATTGATCCATGAATTTGCTTTTTCCGATTGAGGTAAACAAACCTTAAGAAATAGGAGCAAAAATGAATAAGAATGTACGCGTTAGAATACTGGGTGTGAGCTGTATTCTCATTACCACTCTGGCTTGCAATTTACCTTTCAAAGTAGTACCCAATTCACCCGAACCCGGTAAACCGGTTACCAACCTGCCAACGGATATCAGTCCGTCTTTACCCACCCAACAACCGCCAACGATCCAATTACCAACTGAAACGCCGACCCCCAGCCAAACTCCCCAACCGCCCACGGCAACATTCACGGCAACCGCTATTCCGCACGTTTTAAAACCAGCGGATGTGCCGCCCGGTCGGATAAGTTGGATGTGGGATCGCGATTCATCGACTTCCGCCAGCCAGCATCAGCCCGGTGGCGGAGACGATTATTCCAAAAACCTCTACGAACGGCCATTTTCCGCCAACACACAAGAGCGCTACTATCCAGATATTGATATTCAAGAATCAGCGCTTTCGTTTGACACAACATGGATTTATGTGGCTATCACTGTAAAAAGCCCTGATCCACAATCCAACACCCTGGACGGCCAGTACGGCGTAGAAATCGACCTGAATCAAGATGGCCGCGGAGATGTGCTAATTACTGCCGAGCAACCGGGCACGGATTGGTCTACCGATCGGGTTAAGGCTTTTAAGGACACCAATTTAAATGTTGGTAACAAATATCCCATTAAATCTGATCCTCCGCAAACGGGTGACGGATACGAAACCCTCGTATTTGATCAAGGCATCGGACAGGATGCGGATATCGCCTGGGCGCGCCGCTCTACCTCAAATGCCAGTGTGGTGTGGATTGCGTTCAAAAAAGCTTTAATCAACAGTGATATGCAGTTCATGTGGGGCGCCTGGGCTGAACGGATGGTCAAGAATCCCGTATGGATGGATTACAACGATCATTTCACCTATGATGAAGCCGGCTCACCGCTACCCGGTTTACCCAAGTACTACCCGATGAAAGCCCTGGCTGAACTGGATAATACTTGCCGCTGGACAGTAGGCTTCCAGGGAACCGGGCAGGAACCCGGCATTTGTTTTATCGCATCGCCAACCCCAGTTCCACCTACCGAAGTCCCACCTACCGAAGTTCCACCGTTTGTGAAACCTCCATTTAAAATCCCTCATATCAAAGTTGTCACCTTCGTCCCCCCGGTTATCAAATGAAGCGCAGTTTTGTAATTACCCCCATGCCTGGTGAATATGCCGTTGTCCGGATGGGGCCGGTTGAACCGGCGCCTGCATGGATGGATTGTGGCGTATTTTGCAGTGTAACCCGCACTCCTGAAGAATTATCCCTGCTGGTCGAGGCGGCTGCTGTGCCGCCCGGCCTGCAAATGGAATCTGGCTGGCGCGGACTTAAGCTGGAAGGTCCTTTTGCCTTCAATCAAGTCGGCATTCTGGCCGGAATTCTCACGCCGCTGGCTGCGGCAGGTATCAGCATTCTGGCCATCAGCACTTTTGATACCGATTATGTTTTTGTGAAAAACGACCAGTTTGAAGAAGCCTTAAAAGTTCTTGAAATCGAAAACGATATCAAGATTTCGGCTGGCGGTTGAATTACGGGAGTGAGTAATACCGGTCAGTAACCAATTGAACAGCCTGTTGGATAGGTTTTTCCTGGTTTCGGGAATCGACCAGCAACCGGGTAACAAGATCATCCGTCACCGTGCGAAAAACCTCTTTCTGGGGTCGGGTAAGCATGATTAATGTGGGTAAAAGCTGGCTAATCGTCAGACAGGCATCCAATACCGGTGTATTCTCCTTCAGAACCGACAGACGAAGCCGGGTTGGATCGCAGCCTTCATAAGTTCCCACGGATGCAAAACGCGCCCGATCCAGGGCGTCCGCATCCTTGAGCAGCATCCAAATTGGGTCGTGTTCCTGCGGTTCTTCAGCATACCCATGCAACTCAACCGCCTTTAAACAACGCATCAGCATTTCAGCAGAAAGCTGTTCCTGCAAGAAATGCTTGAATTGCTGCGCTGCCAATTTTCCATGCGCCCCGCCTGGTAATTCATCCGTGCGACTCAGGTCATGCACCAGAGCTGCAAATACGGCTGCCAACGCTTCCTCTTCATCCACAGGATACCCCAGCCGGTTGGAAATTTCCACCAGATACAAAACCCAGAATACCACTCGGACGGTGTGATCCATACCGTGCAATCCGCCAACAGACATGGATGATGCCTCGAATACTTTTTGGATATCCCTCCCGGTGAACTTATCCACCAGGGTCAGTTCCATCAGTGTGTTACCGAAATCATCCAGCGGAATTCCTGCTTCCTCCAGACGGATAAGAGTTTGAATCAATTCAATGGATGGGGATAGAGAAATTGCCGGCATTATATAAATCCTTACATCAAAGGGATATGCCAATGGCGTGGCGTATAATTCAGTATACTAAATTCTACCGGTGAGTGAAATTTGTCAGCGCCCCGATCTGTGACCGCCTCCCGCAGAAATCAACTCAGCGGCAAAACCTGGTTTACCGAAGCTAGCCAACCAAACCAGAAAAACGCCGTTCGTATCCTCATGTAAAAGGACTAACTGCATCTTGCGCAAACGAAGATCATTATTTTTTCTGACAGCCATTCTTATCGGCATTCTGATCGGAATTGGATATGGATGGTGGCTGCGTCCGCACCTATATTCGCAAGCTGACTTGTCGAATCTACGCGTGGATTACCGCACGGATTATGTCTTGATGGCGGCTGAAATCTATCATCAGGAAAATAATTTGGAAGAAGCCCGTGCACGTTTGCAAAAGTTAGGGATTGATTCGCCGGAACAATATGCTCAGGAAGCCATCCTCTCCGCCGGCCAGTTGGGGTACGGACAGACTGATTTGCAAATTCTATCTGACCTTCTTCAGGCACTCTCTCCCGGTGCAAACGTCACTCCAGGGGTTACAGAAAGCCCCCAGCCATGAGAGAACGCACCCGCCGCGAACGTTCGCGAACGCCATGGTACCTGTTGACTGGCTTGCTGCTTGGACTGGCTGCCGGGCTGGGTATTTCAGTGTGGTGGTGGCCGGTACCCTATAATTATGCTGCTCCATCCGAATTGAATGGTGCTGCGAAAGACCAGTACCGCCTGAGTGTTGCCCGCGCTTACCAGTCCAATCGCGATAGCGGCCGGGCGTATCCGCGGCTTGATTTATTGATGGATAGCGACAAGGCGGCAGTCCTCAGCTCTCAGGCGCAGCGCAGCCTGGCTGCACGCAGCGAATTGGATTCGCAGGCGCTGGCACTATTGGCTGCAGGTTTGGATCCGGCACAACGTCCGAATCCAGCAATTGCAATAGAAAACTCGCCCACAGTTGAACCTACCCTTCAGGCAGAAACCACCAATACGCCATCCGGAATTATCCGTGAAATTACACCGCAGGAAACCGCCGAACCGGGCACACCCCAGGCCACATTTGCCCCAATTTCCATCCCATCTGCGGAAATTCCGCGGGCAACACCAACTTTATTCCCGACTCTTAGCGCTCCTTTCATCATGAAAGAACGCGCGGTGGATTGCAAAAGCAGTACCCCAGGCTTGTTGCAGATATGGATCGGCAATGCAGGCGGACAGGCCATTCCAGGGGTCCGCATACAAATTGCCTGGAAAGACGGCGAAGAAGCTTTCTTCACTGGATTGAAACCGGAGATCAATGCCGGATATGCCGACTATGAAATGACCCGCGATTTGACCTACAGCCTGCGAGTGGGCGAGAACGGGGAAACCATCAACGACCTGGGTGTGGCAGACTGCACATCAGAAGGACGACCAGAATTGGCTGGCGGCGTGATCCTGCGCTTTACGGAAAAATAAGCCGGGGTTATTCGACAATAAATGTCAGCGGCGCTGATTTGCCTTGATTACCGGCTGCATCGGTAGCAGTTATCGTCAATGTGTGACTCCCCCGAATTGGCTTATCCCATTCAAAGGTAAAAGGCGCTTGCTTACCTTCGCCCACGGATTTGCCATCAATCTGCCATTCCACCCGCGTGATGGCGGAGGTATCGCTGATTTCCGCCTGCATGAACACAGGTTTGGCACCTGATACAGCCATGTTTTCCTGCGGGCTGATGATATTGGCAACCGGCGGGAGGCTGTCCACGGTAACCTGCGAGAGAGCGGTTTCGATACGGTTATCAATGCGAACTACCAGCAAACGGATGGCAAACAGACCATTCTTGCCGGATGTATCCCATTCCCCCAATTGACTATCCAGTATAGGAATGTTACCCTGGGCAATTTCCAGCCACTGTTGAGGGTTCAACCCTTCCCCCACCTGCAGCCGGTAATTCTGAAAACCATCTCCTCCGGCGCTGCCGCGAATAATCACCTTGCCGCTGACCAGTGAGAACAATACAGGCTGATCTATTCTTACAGTAGTTGACGTGATACCTGCCTGAATAGTGTCGTAATCAGTAGGTGGTAGGTTTTTACCAGCCGCCCGCGCCCAATCTCGTGCAAATTCCGGCACTGCCAGAAAGACGCCTTCTTCCAACATACCCGGTGGAGTGAAAACGGTGGCAATGCGCCCGGTTTCACGGTTAATTTGCACAGCCCGGAAAAGGTCATCCCCAGAATTGGGTTCACTGCCCTGCAGGAAGACTTCAGTTACGCGCGACGGACAAATTTTGGTCGGCAACAGTCCGGATGGATCGCAAACTTCCACCTTGCTCACCCCTGGCGGTATCGTCCAATCGGTAGCCGGCTGGTCTGTCAGGCTCTGACGCATCACCGCATTCCACACCCCGCCAGCGGATTTAATGCCCAGCGAAGTCGGAAATTTACTGCCGTCCGGCGTTCCCAACCAGATAACGGCTACCCTTTGCGGGGTATAACCGGCTGCCCAGATCTCTTTGCCATTCTCAGCGCTGCCGAATTTGGCGCCAGCCGGCCTGCCCAATTCAAACGGATTGGGATAGCCCAGTTCAGCCCGGCGCAAGGTTTCATCCGCCAACACATGATGCACCAGATACGCCAACGGCGCGCTTAACACGGATTGTTTGCGAATCGGTTCATTTTCGAGCAAGGACTGGCCTGAACTATCCTCCACTGACAACAGGGTAGAGGGCTGCAGCGTAGTACCCGGGGTGGTTTGCAATCCAAACAGATCGCCCAGGTTGGCAAAAACCGCCATCCCCTGGGCTACTTCGAGCAGTGAAACAGATGGCCCCGCTTCCAGAATTTTTTCGGGGTTCTGTGCATTTTCCAGGTTTTCAAACCCCAGCGGACGGGTTAACCGCCAGGTGTTTTTTGCTCCCAGTTGATCCAGCAGATTTTCCAACGGGTTCAGGCGGTCGCTGATCAATGCCGTGCGCAGACGGATCGCCCCGCGGTATTGCAGAGCAGTTTCCTTCAACAGCGGAGCGTTCTCAACTGGTTTTGGTGGCAAATCCCACACCTGGCTGGCCGGGCTGTAGCCGCGTGAAAAAGCTGCCGTTGCCAGAAACGGATTTAGGATGGTTCCCCCTTGAAGATTTTCATAGAGATCAGTCTTTTGTTGCAAACTGGTCTTGCCGGAAAGCGCCAGGATTTCCCCGTGGGATGGATCCAGCAAAATACCGGCTGCCTGCACCCCTGCCGGCAGCGGATTTTCCAGCGGCGGCAGTGCGGGCAGCAAACGCGCTGCGGCACAATCCTTCGTCAAATCGGTCTGACTGGCTTCCAAACGACCAAGTTGTGCCCGCATGGTGCAGTCCAACTGCGCCTGCTGGAGTAAATCCAGCGTGGTGCGGATCTGCAGACCTCCCAGCGCCGCCCGGTCTTCCGAAACCAGCGCGGATAACTGCTGCAAAGCCAGGCGGGTAAAGGCCGGGGAAGATGATTCGGGATAGGCAATGGACGGCACAATAGCCAATTCGGTGGAAAGGGCGGTCTGCTTCGCATCTGCCGAAAACACACCGGCTGTCTCCAACCGCTCCAGGGTGGATTGCAGCAGATCCAGCGCGGCCTGCGGAGAATCATGCGGATTCAACGCCGGGGCGGTGGTCAACCCGGCCAGCAGGGCGGCTTCGGCGGCATTGATCTCAGCT